>JBHIDV010000109.1:0-7996 GCA_046760285.1 Sedimentisphaerales bacterium | reverse complement strand
AATTATGAAAGGTGTGGTCGCAGGTGTCCGAGATTACGGCAACAGAATGGGAATACCCACCGTCAACGGCGCAATCTATTTCGACGACAGATACTTAGCTAATCCTTTAGTTTATTGCGGCAATATCGGCTTGATCGACAGAAACAAATGTTTCGATAATCCACAGGCTGGCAATCTGGTCGTGGTGGTCGGCGGCAGAACCGGCCGAGACGGAATACACGGCGCCACCTTCTCCAGTGGCGAAATGACGCACGAGCACGAGACAATTTTTTCCCACGCTGTGCAAATTGGCAATCCCATAACAGAAAAGAAAATGTTAGATGTGCTGCTTGAGGCAAATGAAGCTGGTCTATACGAGGCCATCGCTGACTGCGGAGCCGGCGGGCTAAGCGGTGCGGTGGGTGAAATGGGCAAAGAGCTCGGCGTAGAAGTGGACCTGGAAAAAGTCCCATTAAAATATGCCGGCCTTAACTACACCGAAATCTGGATTAGTGAAGCCCAGGAAAGAATGGTCTTAGCTGTTAAGCCGGAAAATCTAAAAGCCATTATGAAGATTTTCGCAGACGAAAATGTCGAGGCGACGGTGATAGGCAAATTTACCGGCGATAAAAAGCTAACCCTGCGATATAACGGCCAAAAGGTGGGCGAACTGGATATGGACTTTTGGCACAAAGGACTGCCAAAATACTCGCGCAAAGCGGTCTGGCAAAGCCCCAAGTTAGCCGAGCCAGTAATGCCAGAAAAGGACAATTACAATGACGAACTTTTGCAGATTCTTTCATCTTACAATGTTGCCAGTAAGGAGTGGGTAATCCGGCAATATGACCACGAAGTTCAGGGCGGCTCGGTAGTTAAGCCACTGACCGGTGTAAACAACGATGGGCCCAGTGACGCAGCGGTAATAAAGCCCAAGTTCAATTCCGATAGAGGCCTTGCTATTAGTTGCGGAATGAATCCGTGCTACGGTGACATCGACCCTTATTGGATGGCTCTGGCTGGAATCGACGAGGCAATCAGAAATCTTATATGCGTGGGCGGACGGAGCGACAAGATTGCGCTTCTGGATAATTTCTGCTGGGGCGATTGCACTAAGCCAGAAACGCTCGGCCCACTGGTGCGAGCAGCTCAGGCCTGCTATGACGGCGCGATGGCTTTCGGTGCACCATTTATCTCCGGCAAAGACTCGCTAAATAATGAATTCGCCTGCGAAGATGGAACACGAATATCTATTGCCCCGACACTTTTGATAAGCGCCATATCAATAGTTGATGACATCAACAAGTGCGTAACGATGGACGCAAAGCAAGCCGGCAATTTTCTATTTATTGTGGGCGAAACCAAAAACGAACTGGGCGGTTCGCACTATTACAAAATGAATGGCCAGTTAGGAGCTAATGTCCCCAAAGTAGACCTGGAAATTGCTCCGAAGATCGCCGGAAAGATTGCAACCGCAATAGCGAGGGGCCTTATAGTCAGTTGCCACGATTGCTCTGAGGGCGGCCTGGCAGTCGCGCTCGCAGAGATGGCTTTTGCTGGTGAACTGGGTATCGAAGCAGATTTGCGAGGCCTACCAAAGAGCAAAGACTGCTCGCGAGTAGATACGCAACTATTTAGCGAGTCAAACTCACGATATATCGTGGAAGTCGAACCGGAAAATTACGATGCCTTCGCAAAACTGATGCTTAATTTACCCTTCGGACAAATGGGAAAAGTGACAGAAGCAAAGAAACTCGTCATAAAAGCAGAAGACGGCAAAGCAGTTATCGAGGCAGATATAGATTCATTGAAACAGTCCTGGCAAAAAACGTTTAACTGGTAGTTGCAAGAAACGAAAGGCGAGGGACAAACATGGCAGAAATAAGAGCGGTGGTTTTGCGGACGGCTGGTATAAACTGCGATATGGAGACCGAGTATGCGCTGGAGCTGGCTGGTGCAAAGGCCGAGCGTGTGCACATAAACAGGATAATCGAAGATAAGAATACGCTGGACCAATACCATATTCTTGTTGTTCCGGGCGGCTTTAGCTATGGTGACGACGTAGCAGCAGGCAAAATCCTGGCTAATCAAATCGTACATCATCTTTATGAGCCGATACAAAAATTTATTGAGGATGGCAAATTGGTACTCGGAATCTGTAATGGTTTTCAAGTACTGGTCAAAGCGGGAATCCTGCCGGGCAGCAACTCAGATACATCGGTACGTCAAGACGAAGTTACTATCACCTACAATGACAGCGGCAAGTTCGAGGACAGATGGGTATATTTAGCACCCCAAACCAAAAAGTGCATTTTCATCGAGTCGGCCAGATTACTTTATCTGCCGGTCGCACACGCTGAGGGCAAAGTTGTCACGAGAGACACGCCTACGTTAGAAGAACTGAAGTCCAAGGGGTTCGTGGCATTTAAATACGTAGATGAAAATGGCAAAGAAAACGGCTATCCAGTTAATCCGAATGGCTCAGTGGATTCGATAGCAGGCTTGACAGATACTACCGGCCGGGTCCTGGGGTTGATGCCGCACCCGGAAAGATACGTTCGGCTGACTCAGCATCCCCGCTGGTCTCGCTTATTCAGGGCACAAGACGCAAGAGACGAGATACGAGAGACAAGAGATGGTGACGGAATGACAATCTTCAAAAATGCCCTCAAGTACATACAGAAAAACTTCTGATGGTACCTGATAGTGACATACAAAGATCGTTGATTATAAGTAGTTCGAGGCACTACAGCTACAGTGTTCTAAATTTTAAGGATACTACATAAGATAAAACGTCGGACGGCTTGCATTGAATTTGCTTACAATTTCTACAAGTCACCCATTTTTCTCACCACAAGATACTCCGCCTCGTCGTTGCTTTATCGGTAACAAAGTCCGGTAAAAAAGCTACTTAACTACATCTTGAGTGAGCCAGCAATACCATCTTTGCTTTTGACAGAATTATTCTTACAATTTATACTGGAGCGATAGGCGAGAAGAGACTGTCCTAAGACAGATGCACGAAGCTGGAAGATGCGCAAAATTGCGAAAAGCGGGCTTTAAGCATGAGCTATTCGTCCGGTCAGCCAACTACAGCCGACTCGCCGCCAAAGGTTGAGTCGGCTCAGTTTTTTGGCAGTGAATTAAAGCGAGTTGATATATCGCTGCTTACAGAGACTGTTCTCGTGACAACCGCTGCGATTTTGGCACTCAGGGTATTAGCGACAAACTCCGCCTTCGGTTCTGGCTGGTTTGTAGCTCCGGCTGTTCTTGTTGCTTCGGCACTCATCCCAACAGCAATCAAAAAACGCAAGTTTACCAGGATAGGTTTCGGCATGGAGCAACTTCGCTGTTCGCTGGTACTTGTTGGCTGGGTGTGCATCTTTGTTTTTCCAGCTTTGTTTGCCGGTCTGTGGTTGCTGAAGTTCTACGGATTAGAATTGCCTCTGCGCCCTGCGCAGCTCTGGGGACAAGGCTGGGTGGCATGGTTATTTCATCAGTTTCTGTACGTGGCGGTAGCTGAAGAAGTATTTTTCAGAGGTTATGTGCAAGCTAATATACTGAGGTTAGCTGGCGCTGCAAACAGTAGTCAGTCCAGGCTCTGGAAGATTATGAGCATAATGCTATCGGCTGGTTGTTTTGCGATTGCTCACGCCATGGTTCACGGCCAAGTAATATCGGTCCTGACCTTTTTGCCTGGCCTGCTTCTCGGCTGGTTGTTTGTCCAGACCAGGTTGCTTCTGGCGCCAATCTTGTTTCATGGGCTGGCTAACTGCTGGTACTTGTTCGTCTTTAGCCTTTTGGTAGGTAGCTAAAAACCCGATTTCCTGGCGTATTCAATACATCTGCATCTCGGCGAAAGGCCGACATTTTATGGGACTTTTTAACTTGACATTTTTCTTAAGCGTGGATATGCTAAATTTAGCTATATGATGGAGATAGGGTTCGCTTGAAGGTGCGTCCAAGGCAGTTATTGTTGTGCAGCAACGTACGGTTACTTTCAGCCCCATAAGATAGCTCTTTCAAAGGCCGGGCTCAGACGAATTTCTACTAAGCGTAAATAGAGGGGTCGGGGTTAAGTATAAGGGCTAACAAGACGATAAATTTTGAAGGCGAGAGAGTGTGCCCGAGAGATGGGAGCCAATAAATTGTATATTCATAAGGTCTTATTTGTAAGTAAATTAGCACTTGTCATAGTGCTTGGGTTTGTGGTTGTCAGAACAGCAATAGTATTGCGGCAGACGGCAGGAGTTCTTGCGCCAATCTCAATAGTCGGCACCCAGGATACAGGTGCAATGCAGGCCAAAGGTCCGGCAGATACCTCTGCTAAGAACTACTCAGCCATCATCAGGCGGAATATATTCTGCGGTGCAGATTCGTTGCAGGCCACGAGCAAACTCTTATGGGACAAAAATGCCGTTGGCTCGATCCAGTCAGCCGAAGATGAACTGGGCTTAGTGTTAATTGGTACAATCGCTGGCAGTCCCCTATTTTCCAGAGCAATCATAAAAGATGTCGAAAGCAAAATACCCCAGCTCTACAAGATAGGCGGGACAGTTGCAGGCGCCCGCATCAAGAGTATAGAAAAAGACGCTGTCATTTTAGTCCATAATGGGCAGAGCAAAATCTTAAGGCTCCATATAGGCAGAGACCATACGGAAAGTCGCACCGGGGCAACTTTGGCTAAATCCAGCGAACCGGGTAAAGCTGCGCAGCCTATTTTGCCCATTGGTGAGTCTGACTCAAAGATTCCTGTGACACTTGGACATCTCGAAAATATATTAGACAAAGCAATTATTGAACCTCACGCTGTTAATGGTCAAACAGAGGGACTTAGAGTGACCGGCTTAGAAAACATACCGTTTGTTAAAGACATCGGCTTAAGAAACGGTGACATTATCCGTCAGGTTAATGGACATCACTTAACCAACAAACGGAAGGCTTATCAGATTTTCCAAAAAGCAAGGACACAGCCGACGCTGAGTGTGGAACTGCTGCGCCAAGGTAAAACGGAAGAGCTTTCCTTTAATTTACGGTGAATTGACCAGAATTTTGAAGGGAAACACATGTCCTCAATTAATCCAGACAAAGCGGGGCAGAAGCTGCAAAAGCTGTTGAAAGGCCTTTTATGGTTGGTGTGCTTACTGTTAGCGAATTTTGCAGGCTGTCAATCTAAGTCACAAATTGCAACTGTAGCCCCGGAGCAGCAGGATGAAAAGTTATTAACTGACTTTTTTGGTATCGAAAGCCTCGCTGTCACAGAAGTTAGTCAAGCAAAGTTACAGCCTGTCAATCGCTCTTATGGAACCTCGGATAAAACTGTAGCTGCAACGAGTCTTACAAAGTTGAATAGGGCCATAAGCGATGACAATACCCCGCCTGCCCAGAGTTCCAGCCTTCGCAGTCGCTACGACGGAGAAGGCCGGGTACGGCGGGCAGGCTTGCCATACGAGTCCGAAGTCCACAAAGGCAGCGAGACAGAAGACAGAAGACAGAAGACAGAAGACAGAGGCCAGCCCTCCGTCGTCCGTCCTCCGTCCTCCGTCCTCCGAAATAAGCAGCTACTTTCTGAACCAGCTATTGATCTTCCTAAACTAAGTAACCCGAATATGGCTGATGAGCACATATCTGTAAACTTCGACCAGGTTGATATACGTGTCGTTATAAAGACCATTGGCGATATTACGGGGATTAATTTCATCGTGGATGAGAGTGTCCGCGGAACAGTTACTGTGATGTCCCCTACTATGATACGTCTTGGCGATGTTTATGGGTTTTTGGAATCGATTCTGGAGGTTAACGGGTACGCGGCTGTGCCGGCTGGAAATGTGGTTAAGATAGTTCCGAGGGCAGAGGCTGCCAGCCGTAACCTACAGGTTCGTATTGGTAGCGACCCCGCAGAAATTTCCAAAAGTGATTCTGTTGTCACCCAGATTATTCCCTTGAATTACGCCGATGTGACCGAGGTTAGCAAAATTATTCAGCCGCTCCTGGCTAAAGATTCGTACATGGCAACCTACCCCAAAACGAATTCAATTTTGATCACGGACACCTCATCGAATATACATCGCGTTGCCAAAGTCATTCAAAATCTTGATGTAGAAGAAAAAATTAAAGTAATTCCACTAAAGTATGCCTCTGCAAAGGTACTCAGCGAGCAAATAACTCGCATTATGCAGAAAAGTAGGGTTGCTTCTGTACCGGTTGGCCGCAGCCGAACTACACCACAGATTGAAACGGGTATAAAAGTTCTGCCGGATACAAGAACAAATTCTCTTATCGTTATTGCCAATCAGCAGGACACCCAGACGATTGAGAGATTAGTTAGTAATCTCGATGTTGAGCGGCCCAGCAGGGCCACTAATATCCATGTGGTGTATCTACAGAACGCCCAGGCCAAGGATGTTAGTGAATCGCTTACCGCAGCCTTGGCGAATTTGAAAATTACCGGCGCGCTAGAAGGCCCGCAGGAAGTGCAAGTTAGCGCCGATGAAGGCACCAACGCGCTTATAATCACCGCTTCGGCGCAGGACTACGAACTCATCGCCAAGATTATAGAAAAGCTGGATATCGTGCGAGAGCAGGTATCGGTCGAGATGCTCATTGTGGAGGTCAGTGAAGATGCCTTAACGGAAATCGGCATCGACTGGGCCACGCTTGATGAAGCGGTGGCAGATAGCGTTCGATTTTTTGGAGCCACAAGTTTCGGGCCACGAGTGGATTTTCTTAGCGGAGATTGGGAGGGATTAAGCGTTGGCGCATGGAAGGAAACCGCCTCGGGCGTAGGTATTGCAGGAATTTTGCACGCCTTAGAGCAAAAGTCCGGCGTCAATATACTTTCCAGACCCAATATTCTAACCTCGAATCACAACAAAGCCAGAATAGTCGTGGGTGAGAACATCCCCTTTGTTTTGCAATCGAGAATCACTGAGCCAGATTACGCAGCAACTCCTACAGCCATAAGAACATTCGAGTACAGAGACGTCGGAATCATATTGGAAATTACGCCACACATCAGTCAAAGCGGGCTTATAAGACTTGAAATTACCAGTGAGTTTACCAAGTTTATTGATACCGGTTCTATCGATACACAAAGAACAACTAAACGACAGGCTGAGACCAACGTCACTATGAATAGCGGCTCCACTGTTGTTATCGGCGGACTTATTCGGGACGAAGAAGTCATTGTGGAGAAGAAGATCCCCTTGGTCGGTGATATTCCTCTGGTTGGTGACTTGTTTAAGCTAAGGAGAGAGCAGCAGCAAAAGACAAATCTACTTATGTTTATAACCCCGCATATTGTAGGCGACCAGGATGAGTTGGCTCAGATAACTGCAGAGAAGGAAAACGAAATGAAAGAAGTGCTGGAGAGCCTTGAGCAAGAGCAAGGCGAGCGCTGACAATGGGGCGTGCCTTTTCAAGTTACGCGTCGGTTGTTTGTAGGTGCAAAATTGGATAGACAAGTGGACGATTTCAGACAGTATTTAGAAACTATACTACCGGAGCAGTTAGACCCCGAACTGGTCAGAAAACTGCCGCTGGAGTTTATTAAAAAGCAGTGTGCTATTCCGATTAGATTGGAAGATGGCGAAATAGTGATTGCGCTGGCGGACCCGCTCAATATTGAAGCGTACGATGCCATCTTGAGCGTCCTGGCTCAGCCGTGCAGGAGAGTTATCTGCCCCGCCTCTGAAATAGAACGAGCGGTAAGCTGCTGCTACTATCAAACCACCAGCATGGATAGTGACAATGAAAATCCCGATGCACAGGAATTGCCGAGCACCGATAGCGACATCGGGGCCACGAGCACTCAGACCCAAGCCGAAGACCTGCTCAGCATAGCTAACAAGGCACCGGTCATAAAACTGGTCAATAAAATCTTCTTCCAGGCCGTACATAGTCGGGCCAGCGATATTCATATTGAACCGTACGAAAGCCAAGCCCGAGTCCGTTTTCGGATTGATGGGGTGTTACACAACGTGTTGACTTTGGCCAAGCAACAGACCAGAGCACTGCTGTC
>JBHIDV010000108.1:0-8038 GCA_046760285.1 Sedimentisphaerales bacterium | reverse complement strand
TGGTAAGCGTCTCGTTATTGCTGGACCGGGTCGCAATTCGCCCTCACAACTTAAGATCATCTCCCTCGAAGGCGCGGAACTTAAGCAGTTACTTCCTGAGGAATGGGGACGCATTAACGAGGTTGCATGGACACCTGACGGACAGAGTATACTTTTTACTATCGGCAGAGAGCTGTGGCAGATTTCTGCCAGCGGTGGCCGGCCGAGAAAAATTTTGACCTCCGCCACGGGCATTTGGCGGTCTCTTCGCGTACATCCCGATGGGCGTCGGATTGCCTTTCACGCTCGTAAAGTTAGTCAAGAGTTCTGGATAATGGACAATTTTTTGCCAGCACAAAAGTAGAAAACCCCGCGTGAAACGCGGGGCTAAATATTGGCCCCGGCAATGACGCGATTTACATTCGTTTGTAGCGTGGGCCACCGGTGCCTTCAGGACAAGTCCAGCAGATATTGTCAAACGGATTTATCACCAAAATATTGAATAAGAGCGCATCAAATGGTATAATTTAGTTATGGTAACTACAAAACAACAAGCCCTCGAAATCGCTGCAAAAGTCCGCAGTGAGCTTGAGAAATTATACGGCAATCGACTGCAAAAAGTGCTTCTGTTCGGTTCAGCGGCCCAGGATAGGCTCAATGAAGATAGCGACATTGATATCGCCATTATCCTTGATGAGATTGCCGACCGCTTTGCCGAGCATGAGCGGACAGGAGAAATAGGTTCAAAGATTAGCCTGGAATATGATACACTCGTGAGCTTCTTCTTTGTTCCGCAGCGTGACTACGAACAGGGCAAGTATGCCACTTACCGGGCCATTAAGCGTGAGGGAATTGCCGTATGAGACAGGACGTCCAAGAGCACTTCCAAAGCGCCGATGAGTTTTTGAGCGAAAGCGAGCATCTAATTTCGGGGGGATTCTATCTGGTGCTATCGGCCGGGCATACTACGCCATGTTTCATGCTGCAACGGCTGTTCTATTAGAACGTGGTATTGAGAGAAGCTCACATCATGGCATTCTTTCAGCGTTTGGCCAGTATATTGTTAAAACAGGACTTGTCGAACCTAAATTCCACACATATCTCAGAAAGACGTTTGCTCTGCGTAATGAATGTGATTATCTTTCATTTACGTCGGCTAAGGAGGAGCAGGCAAAGATAACCCTCGAACGTACTAAAGAATTCATCGAGGTCTGTCGGAAACTGTGCCAGTGAACAGCCCTTCATAATCCGCCTGTTTTTACATTCGTTTATAGCGTGGTCCGCCCGTGCCTTCGGGGACCGTCCAGCGGATATTATCGAATGGGCACTTCCTCTGGCAAGTCTTGCAGTGCAAACAATTGGATGGATTGGCTGGCTTTACCTCATCGTGAATCGTCTCATAGACGCCAGCAGGGCAGAACGTAATGCACGGACTGTTGAACATAGGCGTGCATTTTGTCTCGCAAATAGTACGATCTAAGATTGTAAGATGTGATGGCTGGTCTTCGCGATGCTCGGTGGCTGCCACTGCGGTGAAGGTGTCTTTATCGAATTCGTGGTTGCGTTTGAGCCTGTACCGAGCAATAGTCATGGCCTCGTAGTCTTTTTCAACCTTAAATTTCGGCAGCAGCTCGCCAAAAACCGACAGCGGCATTCCCTGTAATGGCCCAAAGTTTGCAACCGTCTGCCGAAAATTCCTCGCCAGCCTCAGCTCCTCCATAATATTCGATTGCTCAACCATCTCGGTATATTTGGCCGCCGCCTTCTCAGGCTCATCCAGAGTCTCAGCTATAGCCTTTGCCGCCTGCATACCGGAGGCGATGGCGTTGTGCAGGCCCTTGATTTTGAGCATATTCACAAAGCCGGCGCTGTCACCTAATATCATCACGTTGGCCTTACCTATACTGCCGGTGGCAGGGTCCCTCGGAATAGCGTAATAGCCGCCCTCGGGGATCATCTTTGCACCGGCTTCGACGACCTCGCCGCCATCGATAAATTGCTTTACAAACCTATGCTGTTTGAAAAGTGCCAGCGCATCCTGTGGGTTAAAATCGTAGTATTTCCAGTCGGCGCCGACAATCATACCGACAGAAAGATGCTCCTGGACACCAGCATAAATGATGCCGCCGCCGAACATTCCCGGCCCGATGACCGGCATCCAGATAGGATAGCCCATAGCGTGAACGACCCGGCTGGCGGTGAACTTATTGTATTGCTCGCTGCTCACTTTTATGAGTTCTTTTACACCAACCGAATACAATTGTGGACTTTGTCTTTGTAGTCTTACTTTTTCTATGAATTTTTCTGTGACCAGGCCGTCGCAACCCTCGGCCAGCACAATAAAATCAGCCTTAATGATTTCTCCCTCCACGTAGTTGGGCTGTTTATTGCCCTCTTTATCCAGGCCCTGGTCAACGAGTTTGACGCCGATTGCCTTGTCGGAGTCGCCATTGAGAACGATGTCTTCAGCAGCGAAGCCGGTCAGCACCTCGGCGCCAAGGTCCTTTGCAATCTGCCCCATCCATTTGGTCAGTTTGCTTATCGATACAGAATAGTCCCCCTTGTGTATCATTTGCCCAAACCCAAGGTCAAAGGCCTTGCCCAGCTCGATGGCAAAGAAGATATTGAACGCAAACTTCTTGCCCAACAAAAACATTATGTCGTCTTTTTCGATCACACTGGCCAAGACATCTTTTGCCGCGTCACTGTCTCGCCAGTTGGGCACTGCTGAATCCAAAAGCGTATGCAGGGGCTCTGCCTCTAAAACGGCACCGGAGAGAGTGTGATTGCCCAGGTCAGCTGATTTTTCTATAACACAAACATCGACCTCCGGCTTGATAGCTTTCAGTTGTATCGCGCTGGCCAGGCCAGCCGGCCCCGCACCGACTACCAAAACCGATACTTTTCCCTCGGCTTCGCTCGGGACAAGGTTATAATCTTGGCTGTTTGACACCTTTTAATCTACCTATAACAAATTCGAATATCGAAATCCGAATAGGATATCAGGTCATCAGAAAATCAGGAGGCAGGGTACCAGGCTACCAGAGTATCAGGAAAAACTAATCCTTCGACGTTGCTCAGGACATGCCTGGTGTCCTGATAACCTGATGCCCACCCCCTGATAACCTGGTGTCCTGATAACCTGACTTTGTGTTTCGTGCTTCGGATTTCGAATTTGATGTTTCAAGTTTCATGTGCTTTATCGATTATTAGTGTTATTCTACTGAGCTTCCAAAGCCTCAACTAATTTAGGCACTGTATCTTCAACAGTTCCGACGATGTAATAATCGCACTGCTTAAATATCGGTGCGTTTGGGTCGCTATTGATAGCGATAATAGTCTCGGTGTTAGCCACGCCTATCATATGCTGAATGGCGCCGGAAATTCCCAAGGCAACATAAAGTTTCGGCCCGATGGAAGTGCCGGTTTGGCCGACCTGGTGCACTCGTTCCACAAATCCCTGCTCTACTGCTGCGCGGGATGCTCCCCTTTCCACCGGTGTGTCCAACTTTTTGCTCAAGGTCTCACAAAGTATGCTTACCAGCTTTTCATAGTTGTCTCGGCTTTGCATTCCTTTGCCGCCGCTGACAATCACATCGGCACCGAAGTTCACCTGGCCGGTGCCCAACTCCGTCTTTATGATTTCCAGACTAACGTCATCTTCAGAAAGCTCGACTTTGTGTTTGATGACTTTGCCTTTTCTGGATGGGTCGGGTGGAATTCTCTTCATGACGCCCGGCCTGGCGGTAGCCATCTGGGATTTTGAGTTTTTGGTGCGGATGGTAGCCATAACGTTTCCGCCCAGAGCCGGCCGAGTTTGCAGTAGAATAGCTATATAGCCATTTCGTGAATTATCTCTGATATCCAGCCCGGTGCAGTCAGCGGTCAGGCCGCAGCCGACTCGGTATGAAACCATCGGCGCCAGCATTCGGCCTTGCGGAGTGGCAGCGTAGAGGACGATTTGTGGCCAGTATGCGCTTATCGCATCAGCGATAGCCTTGCGATGGGCAGTTGGGTCAAATACTTTAAGCAGTTTGTCCTCGATAGTGTAAATGTTATCTGCGCCGGCGGCGATTAATTCTTTTGTCATAGGCTCAATATCGTAGCCAGCCAGACAAACGCCCACTTTGGTTTCCAGAGAATCCGCCAGCTCCCGGGCCTTGCCGATAAGCTCAAACGTTGCTGGATGTACAACAGCTTCGCTGTGTTCGGCGACGACCCAGACCTCGCCATCGAAGGTCGGCTGGGTTAGTTTAAGGCCATTTATCATGTCCTCCAGTGCTTTTTTGTGAAAATGTCCGCCACAAACTTCAAGAATCTTTTCCTTAGCTGCATCGTCAATCTGGTTAACTTCAGTGATGCCGAGTTTCTTGAGCTTATCGGTTAAGATTTCATAGTCCTCTTGTTCTTTTTTTGTCCCTTCGAAGCTTCTGTCAAACAGACTCGCTCGTTTGCCCGGCAGAACATAGCGAGGTGTTTGTGCAGTGTCTTGCTGGCCTGCTTTACCCTTGCCGCTCTTGAAGTTTTCAACGAGTACTTCGGCTAATGACCTTACATCGCTGATTTGCTGGCATTTTCTGGTACTTTTGCCCGGAGGAAAAACGCGTATCACACTTGTCTTGGAACCCTCAACGCCAATATGGGTTGCTTTGATATTGGCGCTGGACCAGTGAATAATTTCCATTTTATTTGCCCGTCGAGCTGCTGCAAAGGTGGCAAACAGAGGATACTCATATTTGGCAACGGTTATTATCGCGGGCAGTTTTTTAGGGGCAACTGTTTGGCTACCGCCGCTTATAATTCGGGTGAATTCAAAGCGATTGTTTTTGAATTCGGCCTTGGTGGCATAAGCTATGCAGGGTAAAGATAACTCCTCAGCGATCTGCGGCGGCACCTGAGCGGTATCTCCGTCCACCGACTGCATTCCAGTAATCACATAATAATCGGTGCTGTGGTTAAGAATTTCTTTGACTATTTTTCTGACCGCAAATGCCAGAGGATTTGCCGTGGCCACGGTATCTGCTCCGCCCAGAGCTCTATCGGTCAGCAGGATTACCATGTCGGCACATCTGCTCAGGCTGTACCTGAGAACCTCTTCGGCCATCGGCGGTCCCATACTCAGGGCTATGATTTTGCCATCCTTATCGCCGCTATCTGCCCTCATCTGATTTGCAAAGGCCAAGGCCTGGGCATCTAATTCGTTGATTACGCTGGCCAGCCGGGTCCGAACCAGCGTGCCCGTTTTAGGGTCAAAGGCGTTGTCGGTGATCTGTCTTACATCAGGAACCTGCTTTACTAAGACTATGTGGTGACTCATATCTTGTAATTCGTTTCTTATCTTATATGTAATTACAAAACTGGTTTTTTTAGAGACCCTAAATTTGCTGGAGAACATCACTACATTATATACGGTACTTGATGCTAAGCTCACCTTTAGGGACGTCCACTTGAGAATGGGCCGCGACAGTTGGTCGGATTCGAACTCTACATCCTCACGCCACCGTCACCACTGAGGATTTTTGCCATCCAACCTTCTGTCATGGGGTCAACATTCTCTATGTTTACCCTGAGCTGACCAGCTATTTACTGAGTGGATTTTGTCGCACCATAGAATACAAGAAAGAAGGCCGCCAGCATCATAACCCAAGCGAGCTTGGCCACACTGGGCATACTGGCTGCAAACACCAGCCCAGCTAGTGCCGTAAGCAGACCGAGTAGCATGAGCTTGTTTCCCAGTGCATGGACAAAGTAGACTATCAGGAAGCCGCAAGTCATGCAAAGTACGACCGAGATCATAAAGATGGAATATCCAGCCTCCTCGGGTATGGATGCCAAGAACATGTTTTCCATAGGGATTCTCTCCAAAAAAAGGTTAATTTAAGCTGTTTTAACCGGGCTTCCCATTTAACGTCAATTTAGCTGCATCTTTGTGGTTTCCCCAATGCACACCAGCAAACTGGTGTGAGAAAAGTAACTGTCTTGAGCATTTTACAGGGTTCCCGCAAGGCGGGGTCCCCTGCCCAATCTTCTCACCAAATGGCCACATGTTTTAAATTTAGGGTCTCCGCTAACTAATGTCAATGAAAATTCCCTCGGACGACAATTATTTGGACAGTGCAGGTGTCAAACGAAATTGGTCAAAATTTCCTTTTTTGTACTGTTATTGGATTCGAAAAAGTCTTTCCGCTAAAAAAAGTTTAATTTAGTGTTTGTTTTGGATTGCAGAATAATGTTTAATCTTGGCTTTAATACTGTTCATCGTTTTTTGTTCATCGATGAACTACGAACCATGAACTTTGAACAATTTATTTTGAGGTAATCTAAAATGGCAGATTTGAAAGCGTTAGCTGATGCAGTTATTAAAGGTGACCAAAGTGCTGCTGTGGACATTACCAATTCAGCCCTGTCTGAGGGCGCTGCGGCTAAAAGCATTTTGGAAGAAGGGCTAATAGCAGGTATGGACGTCGTCGGTGACCGCTTCAAAAAGAATGAGATTTACATACCGGAGGTACTTATTGCTGCCCGAGCGATGAAAATGGCGATGGAGGTGCTCGAGCCGGAACTGGTTAAAGCCGGCGTCCAGCCGGTCGGCAGGTTTCTAATAGGAACCGTGCAAGGCGATTTGCACGATATAGGCAAGAATTTGGTGGCGATGATGCTAAAGGGCGCGGGCTTTGAGGTTATCGACCTTGGAGTCGATGTGGGGCCCGAAAAATTTGTGGAAAAGGCCCAGGCCACCGGCACTCAGTTAGTCGGCATGAGCGCGCTTTTAACTACCACCATGCCCAGTATGGAAAAGACGATAAAGGCCTTAAGGGAAGCTGGCGTTTTAGCTAAGATTATGATAGGTGGTGCGCCGGTGACGCAAGGTTACGCCGATAAGATTGGCGCCGATGGCTATGCCGCCGATGCCGCTTCAGCCGTCGATTTAGCCAAGAGCCTTGTGGCATAAAATTAAACGCGAATTAATACAAATTTGAACCACGGATTACACAGATTTCACTGATTTTATATTTTGTGTTCATTCCGTGCTAATCCGCGAAATAAGCGGTTAAATAAATGATTCGTTGAAATTCAGCCTTGTAGTTTTTGCCAGAACAAGTATCATTACACTTGCCCCGCACGAAATAGCAAGCTTGCGTCATTTGGTGCGGGCAACCACAGCAGCGGAGATGTATCATCAAAATGATGTTATATTTATAATGTAGGGTGGGCTTGTAGCCCACCAAAATCCTATACAAATGGTCCGCCACATGAGCGGCGGATAAATGTTGTATAATATTATTTTAGGTCAAAATATTTTAGTGAGATAGATAGTGACAGACATCAATGGCATCTTGAGCAAAGGTGAAGTTGTTCGAAATCACCTCCTGCAAATGCTACACCGGAAAGGTTATGCCAGTCAAGATATAAGCAACCTATTAGCTGCGTATACTGACCTTGCATTAGAACACCATGAATCAATCTATCTTTTAATCGACCGAAAGCTTTATGGCTCTGCCTTCGCGTTAGTTCGGCCACTTTTTGATACATTCTACCGTGCTCATTGGGTCTGTGGATGTGCTACCAAAGAGCAAGTTCATGAAATATGCAACAATGATAGTTTTCAATTTCCCAAAATGAGTGATATGGTGCGAAGCATCGATGAGAAATACGCCAGCGACAGATTTTTCTCGAGTATTAAGGATAGTTCTTGGCCAGCGATGTGTAGTTATACACATTCAGGATTGCTTGCAATATGTCGCCGTTTCACAGGCAATACAATTAAACCTAATTATAGCGAAGGTGAAATACTTGAAGTCCTAAACTCCACCAATGTGGTTATCATATTCGTAACTAGACTTTTCTTCATAGCAACAAATCAAGCCCCAGAGGTTAAAGAAACAGAAAAACTAATTCTAGAGTTATAATAAACCTAACATACGGCTCAAGTCGGACAGCCTGAAGACAAATTGGGGACGTTTACCTATTTATTTTTACAGATAATCAAATCAAATGTGTTCGCCTGTACCTTTTTGAGTTGTAATGGGCAAGCAGGATATCAGGAGCTTAGCAGATT
>JBHIDV010000107.1:0-8039 GCA_046760285.1 Sedimentisphaerales bacterium | reverse complement strand
TGCACGATTTGCCATTTCAGATTGGCTTTATGCTCTGGATTATATCTTGTATCGGGATTATCTATACCGATAGCTCGGTGCCTTGGTAAACGGTAACTGGTAGTTAAAAATTACCAATTACAAATCACCAATTACCAATACAAAATGGCTAAGCAAAGACTACAAAAACTCTTGGCAGCGGCTGGTATTGCCTCTCGTAGAAAATGTGAACAGCTTATACTAAGCGGAGCCGTTAAGGTTAATCGGAAGGTAATAGATAAGCTGCCGGCTTTTGCTGACCCGGAAAAAGATGTCATAACTGTAAACGGCAAAAAGATCCAGCCTGAACGAAAGGTTTATTTTCTTTTGAATAAGCCCAAGGGCGTGATTTGTACTAATTTTGACCCTCAAGGCAGGAAAAAAGCGATAGACCTTGTCCCTACGAGCGAACGTATCTTTTGTGTGGGCAGACTTGATGCTGATAGCACGGGGATAATTATTCTTACTAATGATAGCGAATTGGCCAACAGATTAACACATCCAAGATACAGAGTGCCCAAAACCTATCTCGCCAGGGTCAAGGGCCAAATTAGTACAGAGGCGGTAGAAAAGTTGAAGAAGGGAGTTTGGTTAGCTGAAGGCAAAACCAGCGGAGCATCCGTGAAAATATTAAAACGCAGCTATAAAGAATCGATGATTGAAGTTACTATTCGGCAAGGCCTTAACCGCCAGGTTCGAAGAATGCTGGCGAAAGTGAGCTTAGCTGTAAAATCGCTTAAAAGAACACAAATTGGCAAACTCAACGCACGTGGTCTTGGCCTGGGTAAATTCAGAGCGCTAACCAGAGCCGAGGTGGCATACTTGAAAAAGACCACTGCTGGCTAATGGGTCTCTCTTAGGAAAAAAATCTGCTTTGCCCTTGCAATTTCCATACGAAATCATATATTTAGATTCCTGCTTCCGCAGGAATGACAACGTTGCATGCTGAATGTTAGAGACTAACCAAAGCAGGAGCGTATTAGATGTCCAGAGTATGTTATTTTACAGGTAAGCGAACGGTGGCCGGTAGAAGCATTGCCCGGCGTGGTAAGGCTAAGCATCTTGGTGGTGTCGGGCGAAAGGTTACCGGCATTACTAAGAGAAAGTTCAAGCCGAACATACAAAAGGTGCGGGCTGTTGTCGACGGCAAGGTCTGCAGAATCAAGGTCTCTGCCAAAGCTATTCGGATGGGCCTGGTTCAAAAGCCGCCCAAGCGGAATTATAAGTCTGTCGAAAAGGAAAACCCCCAGTGAAACTGGGGGCTAATATTTAGCCCCGCGTTTTATGCGGAGTTCTGCGAGGCGGGTTACGCCTCGCTTTTTTGTTTGAAAAGGTTCCAAAATAAATGAAAAAGATTAACGAAGCACAGGTAAAAAAGGTTGCCAAGTTATCTCGTCTGGAATTGACCGAGGCCGAGGTTGAGGAATTTACCGGCCAACTGAGTGCAATTCTTGACTACGTAGCGAAGATGAACGAACTGGATACCGACAATGTTGAGCCACTGGCGCATTGTTTGCCCATTAGCAATGTTTTCCGCGAAGACCGTGTCAAAGAGTCACTCGGTGCTGAAAAGACATTGGCCAATGCCCCACAGCGAGATGGAGAATTTTTCAAAGTACCCAAAATACTCGATGACAGTTCCGGCGCGTAATTAGGCAGAGCCGCGACCGTTAGGGAGCGGTAAGGCATTTAATAGATTTATGAAGATAATAGAGCTTAGTGCAAAACAATTGCGTGACAGAATTGCTGCTGGTGATATAAGCAGCATTGAGGCAACCAGGACAGTTTTTCAGCGGATAGAGCAGCTTGAGCCGGTTATCGGTGCCTATATTAGCACCTTCAAAGAACAGGCACTGGCTAAGGCTGGCGAAGTTGACCAGAAAATCGCTGGTGGTGAGTCGGTAGGCCGGCTCGCCGGTGTGCCCATCGCCGTAAAGGACAATATGTGTACTACTTTCGGTGTGACTACCTGCGCTTCAAAGATTCTGGAAAACTTCCGCGTACCTTATAATGCTACGGCAGTGGAGAAACTGCTGGCCGCCGATGCGGTCATAGTGGGCAAAACGAATATGGATGAGTTTGCCATGGGTTCGAGCACCGAGAATTCGGGCCTGGCGCAGACGGTCAATCCCTGGGATACCACTCGTGTGCCGGGCGGCAGCAGCGGAGGTTCCGCTGCGGCGGTTACGGCAAGATTGTGTTTTGCCGCGCTCGGCTCTGACACCGGCGGTTCAATTCGCCAGCCAGCCAGCTTCTGCTCGGTGGTGGGGCTTAAGCCAACATACGGCAGGGTCTCGCGATTCGGACTTGTCGCCTATGGTTCCAGCCTGGACCAGATTGGGCCAATAACCCGCACGGTAGCTGATTCAGCGCTGATGTTGAACGTTATAGCTGGCCACGACCCTGCGGACAGTACCAGCGTGGATGAAGCGGCTGCTCCTGTCTGTGATTATCTTGAAAAGATTGATGAGCCGATAGAGAAACTTAAAATAGCAATTGTGCCGCAGTTCAATGCCGGTGCCGACGAGCAGGTGCAAAGAGCTTTGAGTGAGGCAATAGAGGTATACAAAAAGCTTGGGGCCGAAATCATAAAAGTCGATATGCCTCATCTGGATTATGCCATTGCTGCCTACTACGTAATAGCTACCGCTGAAGCCTCAAGTAATTTAGCTCGGTATGACGGTGTACACTACGGCTATCGGACTGAAAATCCAAAAGATTATATAGAGGTCTATTCCAAGTCACGGGCTGAGGCATTCGGCAAAGAAGTTAAAAGACGAATAATGCTGGGAACTTATGCACTGTCGAGTGGATATTATGACGCTTATTATTTAAAAGCGCTCAAGGTCAGGAATTTGATACGTGATGATTTTGCTAAGGCTTTTGAAAAATGCGACTGTATCATAATGCCGGTTTCGCCAACACCGGCTTTTAAGATTGGCGAAAAGATTAACGACCCACTGACGATGTATCTGTCAGATATCTATACGATAGCTGCTAATTTAGCTGGCATTCCTGGTATAAGTGTCCCTTGCGGCTTCTACGAGAATGGTCTGCCGATTGGTCTGCAGATACTTGCCCCGGCTTTTGCCGAAGACAAATTGCTACGGATAGCGCGAATGTTCGAAGCCCAAACGAATTGGCACCAGAAAAAACCACCGATTATCAATTAGTAGGTAATAAATAGAAAACAGGAAATAGTTAATTGGATATCAGGGTATCAGGAAATCAGGATGCTGGATACCAGGATATCAGAATATCAGGAAAAAATTTCTCTGATAACCTGATATCCTGATACCCACTACCTGATAACCTGATATTCTGATAACCTGATTAAGGTAAATGGCTGGGTTACAATATAAAGTTGTTGTCGGTTTAGAGATACACGTGCAATTGTGCACGCAGAGTAAGATGTTTTGCAGTTGTGCAGCCGAGTTTGGCCAGACACCAAATAGCAGGGTCTGTCCGGTGTGTCTTGGTATGCCAGGGGTGCTGCCGGTGATGAACAAGCAGGCGATAGAATATGCTGTTCTGGTAGGCCTTGCTCTTAACTGCCAGGTAGTTACGTTCACCAAGTGGGACAGAAAAAGCTATTATTATCCTGATTTGCCGAAGAATTATCAGATAAGTCAGTACGATCTGCCGCTCAGTACCAACGGCTTCATCGAGATATTGCTTGAATCTGGCCAGACTAAGAAAATCAGAATAACAAGAGCACATCTGGAAGAGGACGCCGGTAAAAACCTGCATACAGCAGAGGGTTTTTCGCAGGTAGATTTGAATAGGGCCGGCACACCCTTGCTGGAGATTGTCACTGAGCCGGATATGAATAGTGCCGCCGAGGTACGGGCATTAGCTGTAGAGTTGCAGCGTCTGGTAAGATATTTAGGCGTCTCTGAAGCTGATATGCAAAAAGGTCATATGCGTTTTGAGCCGAACGTCAATTTGGTCATAACCAAAGATGGTGCCGAATACAAAACGCCCATAGTCGAAATCAAAAATCTAAATAGCTTCCGTGCTCTGGAAAGAAGCGTGGACTACGAGATAAACAGACAGCTCGATGAATTTCTGCAAATGCCAAAAACGTTGGAAGTGGGTACCAAATCTACGCGGGGATGGGACGATGTCAGAGAGGAGACTGTGCTGCAAAGAGAGAAGGAAGAAGCCCCCGATTACAGATATTTTCCCGACCCGGACCTGGTGCCGGTAGAATTGACCAGCCAGTGGCTCGAAGATATCAAGTCTCGGTTGTGTGAACTGCCACTGGCAAAACAAATGCGTTATGTTAGCGAATACAAATTAAGTGACTATGACGCCGGCGTCTTAACTGCCGAACGTTCGACCGCCGAGTTTTTCGAGGCGGCAGTTGCCGAAGGCTGTGAACCCAAACAAACTTGCAATTGGATTACACAGGTCGGAATGAAACTGGCGAACGAAAGGAGTTGTACTGTAGCTGAATTAGGCATCAAACCGCAGAGTCTTGCGCAATTAAACAAAATGGTTGCCACCGCGGTTATTAGCGTGCCAGCCTCGAGTTCTATATTTGAAGCCATGGTGCAAACAGGTAAAGAACCGCAAATCTTAGCAAAGGAGCTCAACCTCATTCAAAAAAGCGATGCGGGTGAGTTAGAGGCGATAGTTGACCAGGTACTGGCGGAGAACCCCAAGGCTGTCGAGGACGTGACCAGTGGCGGTAAAAAAAGCAAGAAAGCCCGAGGCTTTCTACTCGGCCAAGTTATGCAGAAAACAAAAGGTCAGGCCAATCCCAAAGTTGTTTCCGAGATATTGTCTAAGAAACTTGGTTAAGGACTTTTAAAAGATAAAAAGCAGAGCCGCGACCGTGAGGGAGCGGTAAGGTTAAGGATGTAAGATGAATATGAAAATAGAAAAAAGCAACAATATTAGTAAAGCTCCGGTTGAGATTGAGGGAGCAAAAGATGTGGCTGTAAGATGGCTTATTTCTAAAGAAGATGGGGCAGAAAACTTTGCCATGCGCTTGTTTGAATTCCAGCCTGGTGGCCATACGCCTTTGCACACTCACCCCCACGAGCACGAGGTGTTCGTAGTTGAAGGTCAAGGTCTCTTCGTTTATGAGGGACAAGAATACGAATTTGGTAGCGGGCATGTGATATTTGTGCCTGGCAACAAAGAACACCAATTCAAAAATACCGGCGGTTCTGTTTTGAGAATGCTTTGCATGATTCCAGCAGATGCATTATAAAGCCAGACGAATTTCAAGAAGGTTTCTAAAATCTTCGCGAAAAAAGGGTTGACTTTTCAAGTTAAACTGACTAAATAGTGTAGTTGTACGAAAACAGTCGCAATTGGGGGAGGGACGGAAGGCTGTTAAAGCTCGAGTTAATGTAATTGCAAGGACGCATTCGGCAGACAGGTGTCCTGCGGGGTATAGAGCTATGCGAGATTCAAGCGGAGGTCAGAAAAAACCCACTAGGGAGGTTCAAGCACCACGGTCGCGCAAGCCCAGATTAGAGCCGCTCAGCCGTGACAGCACCAACCCTAAGAAAGCGCTGCAGAGCTCGGAGCAATTGTACCGGGCCATAATGGAAAACGACCACTTTGGGATCGCTCTGATAGACCTCAATTATAAGATACTCATGGTGAACAACACGGTTAGCAAAAATTTCTGCAAGCCTGTCTGCGAGCTTATCGGTCGAGACTGTTTCCGAGAATTCGAGAAACGTGAGTCAATATGTCCTCATTGCCCTGGCAGGCGAGTGATAGCCACCGGGCAGCCCGCAGAGGCTGAGACTGAAGGAGTCCGCGATGATGGCAGCCGGTTCTCTGTGCGTATCCAGGCCTTTCCAGCTAAAAGGCTGGATGGTGTGGTCACAGGGTTCATCAAGGTAGTAGAAGACGTCACTGAGTACAAGAAAGCAGAACAACAATTCCAAAAGCAAGGTGCTGTGTTGAATGCAATCAATAAGGTTTTCAGGCAAACCTTGACGTGTGAAACCGGTGAGCAGGTGGCCAAAACATGTCTTAAAGTAGCCGAAGAGTTGACCGGTAGCAAGTTCGGGTTCATCGGCGAAGTGAATGAAAGGGGGCGCTTTGATAGCACTGCCATAAGTGATCCAGGCTGGGATGCCTGTAGAGTGCCGAGGTCGGATGCGGTGAGGATGATTAAAGATATGGAGGTCCGTGGCATCTGGGGCAGCGTACTCAAGGGCCAACAATCCTTGATAGTTAACGAGCCAGCCTCCCATCGTGATCGAGTTGGGATTCCCGAAGGTCATCCACCGATCACCTGTTTCCTGGGTGTTCCCCTCAAACAAGCGGATGAGACGATTGGAATGATTGGTTTAGCGAACAAAGAATCGGGCTATGACAGGGCAGACCAGGAAGCAGTGGAAGCCCTATCCGTAGCCTTTGTGGAAGCATTGTACCGCAAACGGGCTGAGGAAACATTGCGGAAGTCTGAGGAACGCTACCGCACGCTCTATGAGTCGTCGCGAGACGGGATTGTGACAGCCGACCTGAAAGGTAACATCACAGAGTGCAACCAGGCGTACGCTAACATGCTGGGATACAGCCGCGAGGAGTTAAAGAAAATCAGCTACCAGGATGTCACGCCTTCCAAGTGGCATGTGTTCAATGAGAAAATATTCCAAGAGGTAATGGAACTCGGCTATTCGGGTGTGTTTGAGAGGGAATACGTCAGGAAAGACAGGACGGTTTTCCCGGTCTCTTTGCATGCCTGGCGCATAGACAACGAAGATGGTAATCCGGCAGGAGTAGGTTTCATCGTCCGGGATATCACCGAGCGCAAGAAGGCAGAGGAAAAACTTAGCCAGGCACTTATTTGGCAGGAGGCGATATTCGAGGGGTCCCGTGACGCGATTTTTATAAGCGATGAAAATTCGCGGTTCGTTGCCGTAAATCGCGCAGCTTGTGAGCTGACCGGATATTCAAAGGCAGAACTACTAAGCATGCGAATCCCCGGCCTGCACAAGCCGGAGGACCTTACCGCATACAATCTCTATCACGACCGAATTATGGCAGGTGAGGAAATCGTCAGTGAGGCGAAGATACTAAGAAAGGATGGCACCAAAGTAGACACCGAGTTCAACAATCGGTGCATCAGAATATCTGGTATGCCATATATGCATACCGTTGCTCGAGACATCACCGAGCGCAAGCGGGCGGAGCTATTGCTGCGGAAAGAACGAGACAAGGCCCAGAAATATCTCGATGTGGCAGCAGTTATGTTAGTGGCTATCGACTCTGAGCAAAGGGTAGGGCTTATAAACAAGAAAGGTTGCCAGATTTTAGGCTACAAAGAAGAAGAAATCCTGGCCAAAAACTGGTTCGATAATTTCCTGCCGGATAGTATTAAAGACCAAGTCAGAGAAATCTTCGAGAAGACCGTGCGTGGACAGATTGACCCGCCCAAATATTATGAAAATCCCATTTTGACTAAGAACGGCCAAGAGCGACTTATCGCCTGGCACAACACTATATTGAGAGACGAAAAAGGCGAAGTTATTGCTACCTTGAGTTCCGGCGAGGACATCACCGAGCGCAAAAAGGCAGAAGAGGCGCTGCGGGAGAGTGAAAAGTTCTTTTGTGGTACCTTGAACAATCTGCTCACCTTTATTGGCATACTGGAGCCCAATGGAAAGGTCATATTTGTAAACAATACGCCTCTGGAGGCTGCCGGAATCAAGGCGGAAGACGTTATGGAAAAGATGTTCTATGAGACCTACTGGTGGGCATACTCGGAGCAGGCGAGAGAAACAATCAAGAAAGATGTAGAACGATGCGCTTCAGGCGAGACATTCGTTCGCGAGATTCAAGCTCAGATGGCCGGCGGAACGCTGATGTGGGTTGAGTTCAGTATGCACCCAATCTATGATGAGCAAGGCAAGGTCAAATATCTTGTGCCGGAAGGACGTGACATAACCGAGCGCAAGAAGGCCGAGACAAAACTTCTTGACTACCAGGCGAAGCTTAAATCCCTGGCTTCGCAACTGACGTTAGCTGAGGAGCGGGAAAGACGCCGT
>JBHIDV010000106.1:0-8187 GCA_046760285.1 Sedimentisphaerales bacterium | reverse complement strand
TGTCATTGGTGCTGGAGGTGCAGCTATAAACGAGGATTTCTCTGCCGATGCGCCTGGTTTTTAGATTTGCTTTTATCTTGTCCGGGGCCAGTAGATCAGTTTTGAGTGTTGAGTTTTGAGTTTTAAGTTCGACGCGGTGCGTCATGAGTTTTGAGTTTTAAGTTTTAAGTTTTAAGTTTTTATTGACCTGTCCATTGCGATATCGACAGCGGCGGCGGAGTGAGTTATCGCGCCGACAGCGATTCGGTCAACGCCACACTGGGCAATAGCCGAGACGTTGCTCAAGGTTATATTTCCGGAGGCCTCCAGCAACGGCTTTTTGTTTTTGCCGCACATCTGGTTTCGCATCTCGACGGCGTGTTTTAACTGCCACTGGCCCATGTTGTCCAGAAGCACTATGTCGATGCCCGGAATCTCCAGGACGTAGTTGAGCTGGTCATCGACGTGGTCGACCTCCACGGCGACAAATTTGACGCCTTTTACCTTTCGGGCCTGGCAAACTATTTTCCGCAGTTTCGGCTGGAAATTTCTGCCGAGTTGTGCCAGATGGTTATCTTTAATCAAGATGCCATCGTATAATCCCAGCCGATGGTTATGTCCGCCGCCGCAGCGAACGGCGTACTTTTCCAGGATTCTCCAGCCGGGCATGGTTTTTCTGGTGTCGTAAATTTTGGCCTTTGTACCGGTAACCGCACGGACGTATTTACGGGTGGTGGTAGCTATTCCGCTAAGTCTTTGCAGGAAGTTGAGCATCACCCGCTCGGCGCTGAGCATAGAGCGCAGCGGCCCTTCGATGGTGGCGATTTTTCGGCCGATGTGAGCTGACTCGCTATCATTGACGTGGACCTTCAGCTTAAGTCTTTTATCATAATGGGCCAGGATTTCTTTGGCCACCGGCATTCCGCATACCACTATCTCCTCGCGCGAGATGATATTTGCCTTGGCCATAGTATCCTGTTTGAACAGAAGCTCGCTGGTCGTATCACCCTGGCCCAGGTCTTCTTCGATAGCCATTCGAATCAAAGGCCGAGCCTTTGCAATATTGAGTTTTAGCATCTTTTTTTCCTTAGCCACAAAAAGGCACAAGACGAGCAGCGCAACCGTCAAACGTTGAACGTTTGCGCAACTCGTGCCTTTTCGCAGCTAACCTATTTTTTGCCTGTTTTTTTGAGCTTTTTTGTGGTTAAAAACTCGCTTTTCTTTTTTCGTGAGCCGGCGATAACTAATTCCGGCAGCTCCTTCAATTGGCGCAATTGGTCCCGCAGAAAAGCTGCCCGCTCGAAATCGAGACTCTGAGCTGCCTCCAGCATCTCCTGCTCAATCTGGTTGGCCAATTCGACCTTGTCGTATTCGCTTTCGGCAAAACTGACCGCCTGCCGAGCAGTATGCCGAGCTTTTATCCGCTCAGCTAAACTCTTGCGAATCTCCTTTTTTATCGTTTCCGGAGTAATATGGTGCTTTTCATTGTATTCTAACTGAATTTTACGGCGTCTATTGGTTTCGTCAATAGCTTTTTGCATCGATTCGGTAACCGTATCGGCATATAAAAAGACCGTAGCGTTGATATTACGTGCCGTTCTGCCTATGGTCTGTATCAATGAAATCTGACTTCGCAGGAATCCTTCCTTGTCTGCGTCAAGGATGGCCACGGCTGAGACCTCCGGCAAATCCAGCCCTTCCCGCAAAAGATTCACCCCCACCAGTACGTCAAACTCGCCGTTACGCAGGTCCCGAAGTATGTTTACCCTTTCGAGCGTGTCGATTTCGCTGTGCAGATAACGGCATCTAAAGCCTTTCTTGATGATGTAGCTGGATAGGTTTTCAGCCATCCTTTTGGTCAGCGTTGTCACCAGCATCCGCTCTTTGGCCTTGACTCGTTTTTCAATCT
Organism: Sedimentisphaerales bacterium; assembly: GCA_046760285.1. GTDB lineage: Bacteria > Planctomycetota > Phycisphaerae > Sedimentisphaerales > Anaerobacaceae > JBHIDV01. Next base: position 6,299 of record JBHIDV010000106.1, on the reverse strand, counting down.
CGCCCAACAGGTGCGGGACCTGGTCGCTGGCTGGATGCACGAAGATTTCCGGGTCCAAAAGGCCGGTCGGTCTTATGATTTGCTCGACCACCTCATAGTTGCACTTTTGAAGCTCAAAAGGCCCAGGCGTGGCAGAAACGAAAATGACACGGGACCAATTCTCCTGGAACTCCTCGAAGCGCAAAGGCCGATTATCCAGCGCGCTGGGCAATCTAAAGCCGTGCTCAACCAGCGTTTCCTTTCGGCTTCTATCGCCAGCCCACATCGCCCGAAGTTGCGGAATCGTAGCGTGCGATTCGTCGATAAACAGCAGAAAATCCCTCGGAAAGTAGTCAATAAGCGTATAAGGCCTGGCGCCGGGCGGAAGACCCGATAAATGCCGGGCATAGTTCTCTATCCCGCTGCAATAGCCAACCTCCTGGATCATCTCCAGGTCGTACATCGTTCGTGCCTCTAACCTTTGAGCCTCCAGCAGTTTGCCGGCGCTTCGCAGCTCAGCTAAGCGCTGCTTTAGCTCAGCTCGTATGCTGGCCACAGCAGAATCGACCCTGTCAGCGGGCATAACATAATGCTCAGCCGGGTAGATAAAAACCTGCTGTTCCTCAGCTAAAGTCTCGCCGCTTACCGGATTTATGTAGCTGAGCCTTTCCACTTCGTCGCCGAAAAATTCAATGCGAATGGCGAACGATTCGTATGACGGATACAGCTCAACCACGTCGCCGCGAACCCTGAACGTTCCCCGCTGAAACTCGATGTCGTTTCGCCTGTATTGGATGTCAGCTAATCTGCCCAGCAGGATATTTCTATCAATCCCGTCGCCGAGGCGAACCGCTACTACGCTGGCCTTATAATCTTCAGGCGAGCCCAGCCCGAAGATGCAGGAGACCGACGCCACGATAATTACGTCATCTCTGGTGGAAAGGCTGGTGGTAGCGGAAAGCCGAAGCCGGTCCAGGTCAGCGTTCTTCGAGGCGTCCTTTTCTATGTATATATCTCGCTGCGGAATGTATGCCTCGGGCTGATAGTAGTCGTAATAGCTGACGAAATATTCGACGGCGTTTTCCGGGAACAGCTCTCTGAATTCCTCATAGAGCTGGGCGGCTAAGGTCTTATTATGCGATATAACCAGCACAGGCAGGTCGAACTGGCTGATGACGTTGGCCATAGTGAAGGTCTTGCCGCTGCCGGTAACGCCCATCAGGGTCTGGAATTTCTTTCCAGCGCGCAGACCCTCCCTCAGCCGTTCTATGGCCTTAGGCTGGTCGCCCGCCGGGCTAAATTCCCTGTTTAACTTGAATATGGCCATGTGAGCTACAACAGTATACGCTAAGTTCGGCCAAATTTCGAACAAAACTGTTGATAGCTGCAGACAAAAATCCGAAAATTGAAAAAATTTTTTATTCCTTTTACTACAACGACTTAGCTCAAAATCTGCCTTGCGAAAATCCATTTTTTCAATCAAATCTGCAGATATATCCAATTATGGAAGGCTGCAAATTTCGTCAGCCGGATGCGCAGTTCGCATCGGTTGCGTTAAGCGTAGAACGAAACGAGCAGCGCAACCGCAACCGGATACTTATAAGGAGCAAAGGATGAGATGAATCGAGCTTACGAGTTCTATAGCGATCCGGTCCGGCTGGGTGGCAGCCTCAAGCTTGTCCCTGCGGAGTACGTGTTTAGCCTGAAGTTTTAGTTTTTTCTGCGATACATCTGATAATATAAATAGCAACAGTATGCAGGGCAAGTTATGGATGATAGCACAAAAGCAATTATAAAAGAATTACGAACTCAAAACCAGCTCTTACGGCAGAAAAATAAACTGCTGCATAGAGAAATCAAACACCTAAATGAGCGAATCGAAATACTTGAACAGTAAAACCGGCAGTTGCGTGAAGAATTGGAAAAAACTCAGCAGCAGATAGCTCGTCAGGCAGCTCCTTTCCGGCGAGAAGAGCGAAAAAAGATTCCTCCAGATAAACAGAAACCACCGGGGCGAAAGCCAGGTCATCCAGGTTGTTGTCGTAGGCAGCCTGAACATATAGATCAGACGATAGAGGTGGCATTAGACAATTGCCCAAAGTGCTCAGGGCCTGTAAAGAATATTAAACGTGTGGAGCAGACCATTGAAGAGATACCACCTGTTCGGCCTTGGGTAGTCAAGCTGATAACCTATCGTGGCAAATGTGATCGTTGTGGCGTTGTGGGCACATATCATCCATTGCAAACATCTTATGGTCAGGGGGCAGCTAAGATACAGTTAGGCCCGCGAGCATTAGCATTAGCAGCTTGTCTTAACAAGGTACATGGTCTTACGATGCGTAAGACATGCAAGGTTTTGTATGATTTGTGTGGTTTGCGTGTAACTGCTGGAGGCCTGTCACAGGCCCTTTCCAGAGTTGCCAGCCGAGTTAAATGGATATATGAGAAGTTGATAGAAGATATTCGTGGTTCTCCCGCGGTATTTGCAGATGAGACCAGTTGGTGGGTAGGCGGGCCGAAATATTGGCTTTGGGTATTTACGACTGCCGAAAGGACTGTTTATCGTGTAGATCAGAGCCGCGGTTCTGCGGTGGTAAGGAACATTTTAGGTGACGATTTTGATGGGATGCTTGTTAGTGATTGTTTAAGCAGTTATGACCCTGCTGATTATGACAAGCATAAATGTATAGCGCATCATTTGCGTGCAATATCCAAAGCGATGAAATATCCTCATACAGATGATCATTGGTATTTGCTGGCTTGGAGAAGCTTTTTTCACGGCGTAATAGCTTTGTATAATATTCGTGAATATCTCAGTGAAGAGGATTTTGCCGGCAAATGCAAATCAATGGGCCACTGGCGAGACAAATTATTAAACGAGCTTGTCAGCCAACCTGGTGATGTGGCAGTGCGAAATCGTCTGCTCAAACAGCGAAAGCATTTATTAGGCTGTTTGTATGAGCCGGCAGCAGAACCTACAAACAATCGTGCTGAACGAGCTTTGAGAGCTGCAGTAATAGCTCGAAAGGTTTCTTGCGGCAACAAAACTGAGCGTGGCCGAGACTGTTGGGAGATCTTATCAAGCATAGGAGCAACATGTCAGCAACAAACGATAGATTTTGTAGAATATCTCAGCTCCCATCTGCCTTTGACCGCAACAGTAGGCTAAACACGTACTTCGATTAATCGAAAAGACTATAAATATTTTATAAGACCATCTGAATTCTAACTTTGCGTACGATGACCGGCTGGGCTATTTCCAGCGGAGTTGATGAAGCTCTTGCTTGCCTTAGACCCTTCGGCTTCGCTCAGGGCAGGCTATTTTTTGCTCAGGACAAGGACGCGAATGAACTTGACAATGCGGTCCCGCTAAAGCCGGGTTTACCAACATTTAAGAAGACGCAGCCGAACCAAACCTATTTCACATGTAGCGTAATTACAAATAGTCTTTTCGATTAGTCAAAAAGACTATTAATATTTTATAAGGTCATCTGAAATTTAACTTTATGTACGATGACTGCTGGGTTATTTGCAGCACCAAATCAGGGTATCAGCAAATCAAGATATCAGCAGAGCAGCACATCAGGGTATAAGATAATCGGGACACCAGCACATCAGGAAACCTGATACCCAGATACCCTGATAACCTACAACCTGGTAACCTGATACCCGCCAGCACTGTGGGGCTAATCATCGCTACATGTCAGGGACAACTTCCGGATAAACCTGGCCGGTCGGGCTTATCTTGAAGACATAGATAAGCCCTTCTCGCAGTCTTGAATAAACTACATTGCCGTAGATAGCTTCGATGTCGTATTGCTTGAGCTTTTCTGGGTCGTTTGCCAGCTCCCAAATATTAGACCAGAATAGCTGCCTATGCTCTACAGGCAGAGCGTCAAGCAAGCCGCTGTATCGGTGAGGCTCTGCTCCAGGCTCTTCTATCACAAAGCCGTCTTGCGGCGCCATTTTTTCACCGTAAATCCTTCTCCATAGATAGAGGGCCTTTGTCCGGCCGTCCATAACGATTTTATCCCCGAACTTCACTATCAACGCGTCGAAATGAACAATATCACCCTCGATAGTATATTCTTTTTCCAGAATCTTTTTTAGTTTATCGTCTCTGGCAGTCTCAACGAATTTTATCGTTGTAAGAAGCTGTCCGTCTTTTTCTTCCTGGGCGATCACCTTTGCGTAACCTATTTGTTCTTCACGTGTGAGATTGGTTATCGCCTGTTTGAGGTGTTTATTCTCAGCTAATAGCTCGTGTACGGTCATTGCTCCGTAATACAAGCCACGTCCCAGATACGCAAAAACAGCCAGCAATATGCCGCCTATGAGGTAGACAAGAAGCCTGCTTCTTTTCCGCTTTTCTGCCATTTGTATGTTTCTTGTTGCAATTATTTGCTGCTATGAGAAAAAAAGCCCTCCTCCATAATCAATAATCGGCTTTATAGGCTTAATTTCTGTACTATAAACTGACTTATTATATCAAAATACTATTAAATGGTAATAGGTTAGCCCCCCCACCGCCGGTGTGTGGCAGCCTCAAATCCGTATTTTTTACTGCATGCAGTAAAAAATTCGGGATGGTTACGCCGCTTTTAGAACTTTGCCATCCCCAAGCTTCGTCCCTTAGGGACAAGCTTGAGGCTGCCACCCAGGATTGAACCATGCCGTTTTTTTATTCTTCCTGCATATAAGGATAGCGGAAATTCCTCGGCGGCAGGAAGGTTTCTTTGATGGCACGCGGCGAAACCCATCGCTCTAAGTTCAGCCAGCTACCAGCCTTATCGTTTGTGCCGGACGCCCGTGTGCCGCCGAACGGCTGCTGGGCTACCACCGCGCCGGTGGGCTTGTCGTTGACGTAGAAATTGCCCGCAGCGTGGCGCAGCGTATTCATCGCCTTAACAATCGCATCACGGTCCAAAGCGAATATCGAGCCTGTAAGTGCATAAGGCGAAGTCTGGTCACACAATTCGAGTGTTTGGTCATACTCGCTCTCCGGGTAGATGTATACCGTCAATACCGGCCCGAAAATCTCTTCGACCATCAACTTTGACTTGGGGTCCTTACTGACCACCACGGTCGGCTCAATGAAGTATCCCGTTGACTCGTCGCTTCCGCCGCCTATAATGATTTCCATGTCCGGCGAAGTTCGGGCGTATTCGATGTAGCCACAGATGGTTTCAAAGGCCTTTTTGTCGATAATCGCACCCATAAAGTTGGTAAAATCGGCCACATCGCCCATCTTAATCTGGCGGATTTCCTCCAGCATCCGGTCTTTAAGTGTCGGCCAAATAGAGTCCGGAACGTACATTCGGGAGGCAGCGGAGCACTTTTGGCCTTGATATTCGAAAGCACCCCGTACAGTCGCCGCTACTACCGCCTCGACATCGGCGCTGGCGTGAACAAATATGAAGTCCTTACCGCCGGTCTCGCCCACTATTCGTGGATACGAGACGTACTTGCGGATGTCCGAACCTACGGCCAGCCAGATGGTCGAGAATACATACGTACTGCCGGTAAAGTGGATGCCGCCGAGTCTGACGTCATCCAGAGCAGGCGGGCCGACAATCGGCCCCGGCCCTGGCACCATGTTGATAACTCCCGGCGGCAGGCCCGCCTCCTCCAGTATCTTCATAATATAATAGGCTGGTAGCACCGCCGCCGAGGCCGGCTTCCATACCACGGTATTGCCCATCAAGGCTGGGGCCGTCGGTAAGTTGCCCGCGATGGAGGTAAAATTGAACGGCGTTATAGCTAAAACGAACCCGTCCAGCGGACGATGCTCCATATAGTTTAGCACGCCTTTTGTCGATATAGGCTGGTCGCCGTATACCTCCTCCATAAAATGGGGGTTGAAACGCCAGAAGTCTATCAGCTCACAGCCGGCATCGATCTCCGCCTGGTGCGGGGTCTTGCTCATATTGAGCATAGTAGCGGCGTTAAGCGTCTGGCGGTATTTGCCAGCCAAAAGTTCTGCGGCCTTGAGCAGCACTACCGCTCTGGACTCCCAGGGCATCTCGCCCCACTCTTTCTTGGCTGCCTCAGCCGCATCGATGGCCTTATTAACAAAAAAGGCGTTGGCCTGGTGATACCTGCCCAGCAGGTGCCGGTGGTTGTGCGGACAGCGAATATCAGCAAGTTTGCCGTTGCGAACCTCCTGGCCGGCGATAATCATCGGCACATCTACCTGCTGGCTGAGCATCTCGCCCAATTTGGCCTTGAGCTCGGCACGCTCGGCACTGCCCGGTGCGTATTGCAGAATCGGCTCATTGACCGGCTGAGGAATGTGAAAAATACCATTGAACATCATCTTT
>JBHIDV010000105.1:0-8299 GCA_046760285.1 Sedimentisphaerales bacterium | reverse complement strand
ACCGCTAACTCTGTAAAAATAAAAGGTTGCATATTTTGTCGGCAGAGGTTATAAATTTGCATCTTGTTAGTTTTTGAAAGGATTAGTGATGAACTATGATGTAGCTGATTTTTCTTTGGCGCGGCAAGGCAAGAAACGTATTTTATGGGCGGACAATGATATGCCGGTTCTGGCAGCCATACGAAGAAGATTTGCCAAACAAAAGCCCTTGAAGGGCCTAAACGTTTCAGCTTGTTTGCACATAACCGCTGAAACAGCTAATCTGGCCCGGACCCTCAAGGCCGCGGGTGCAAATGTGGTTCTGTGTGCATCTAATCCGCTCAGTACCAAAGACGATGTGGCTGCGTCACTGGTAAAGGATTTTAAGATACCCGTCTTTGCGGTCTGCGGGGAAAATCGTAGCACCTATTACCAGCATATCAACAAAGCTCTCGATCATAAGCCGGTTATTACGTTTGATGACGGTGCTGATCTGGTCAACGAGTTACATACCCGCAGAACCAAAGATGCCCGCCGTATCATTGCCAGTATGGAAGAGACCACTACCGGCGTTATTCGTCTAAGGGCGATGGAAAAAGCTAACGTCTTAAAGTTTCCGGTCATCGCGGTGAACGATGCTGCGACCAAGCATTTATTCGACAATCGTTATGGGACCGGCCAGTCCACAGTGGACGGCATTATTCGAGCGACCGACTTTCTAATGGCTGGCAAAAAAATTGTCGTGGCGGGCTACGGCTGGTGCGGCCGAGGTTTTGCCATGCGAGCAAGAGGTATGGGAGCTATCGTTATCGTCACGGAAGTTGACCCCATCAAGGCTCTCGAGGCGGCTATGGATGGCTTTGCGGTTATGCCCATGACAGAAGCAGCGAAACTCGGCGAGCTGTTTGTAACGCTTACCGGCAATAAAAATGTCATACGAGCTGAGCATTTTCGTTTGATGAAAGATAGAGCAATTGTAGCTAATAGCGGACATTTCAATGTGGAAATAGACATACCCGCTCTCAGAAGGCTTAGCAAAAAAGTAAATCGTCACGTACGCCAGCATGTTGATGAGTATGTGCTTAAAAACAACAAACGGATTTATCTTCTGGGCGAAGGCAGGTTAATTAACCTGGCAGCCGCTGATGGTCACCCTGCCAGTGTGATGGACATGAGTTTCGCAACGCAAGCGCTGGAGGCAGAATACGTGACTAAAAAGGGTAAGCTCGAAGCCCGCGTACACGATGTCCCTGTCGAGATAGAGCAACGTGTAAGCAAGCTCAAGCTGAAATCAATGTCCATCGACATTGACGAGCTTACCGCTGAACAGACCCATTATCTGACCACCAGCAGTGAAGGGACATAAGTCAGAAGATAGATTAGCCCCGCCACCTGTGGGCGGGGCGACAGAAGACGGAAGACAGAGGGCAGAAGACAGACGATGGACGATGACCGAGAAATCCATCCTCCGAGGCAGAGCTTCTGTGGAGGACGGGCAAGAGACGACAGACGAGCAAAGTCTTTTATGGCGGTTGGTCCTACGCTGCATTACAGCCATAAAAATGTACAAAGATGCTGGCTGTTTGCGGTGGTGGTGTTTGGATTAAGCTGTTTTTTCTTCTCGAGAATAGTGAGCGGTTCATTCTGGTCGTTTAATTTTCAAGCTCTAACTTCTTCAGAACTCTGGCGTCTGGACCGCATTATTTTGGCTGGAGTAAGCATCTTTGAATACCCGTGGATGATTTGCGTGTTAGGCCTGCTCATGGGTATTTTTGCCATTGTGCCGGTGTTGGTTTCGCAGCTTTTAAGCTTCAGCTATAGTTTGCCTTTAATAGCCCAGGTTTTCTTTTTAGCCAATCTACCGGGCTTGGCCATTTGTCTTTTGATAAGTTGTATTGCGGCGGCCTGTCGTCCACTTCGTTTTCGCTCCCGTTTTACTGCTATAGCGCTATGCACAGCTCCTCAACTTCTTTATTGGGGCTGTTGTGGCGGGGCAAGGGGAGTGGAACCTATTAAATGGGGGTTTTCTTTTGCCCCGTGGGTTTGTGCCTGGCTGATCGGCTTGGCTATTGCAGGATTGGTTCTCGGCATAGGTCATTTTACACGTTATCGGCCTGGCCTGGTTTGGATTTTTACCGCTGTTTTTCTTTTCTTAGCTATCCTGACTTTTGAAATGAGAATAGGCTTTGATGAATTAGACTATCAACTCTATGTGGCCAAAAATAATCCGGAGTACGTGAGCGAGTTTCATGACCACAGTATAACTGAGGCGCTGGACAAAACAATTAAAGACCCCGTAGTCAGAAGTATCTTAGCAGGCTTTTTTTATCCTACTGAGCCCATACCGCTACGCAAAGAGCTCAAAAAGGAAATCCAGATTCAGTTGAGTTACGACCGCTGGCCGGGCTGGTTTATAATGCCTGACGAGTTAAAATATCAGGAAAAAAAGCGATGGCTCAATCAGCAGTACGAGCTATTTATCAATCCACCCAAACCTTGGTGGATGCCCCCCTTGCTTTACACCGAGCTTAAAAAAAGGCGCTCCGCGAGTAAGCGAATGCCTATGGCGCTTTACTATAAAGCACTTCTGAGCGAATACAGTCCAGATACCAAACTGCTGGGCCAAAAGGAGATACTACACTTTTACAATGACTGGCCACATGAAAGGTCGCGTGAACTCTGGTATCGGTTGTACCTGGATTTTGGTGATAGTCCGGAATCGATAGAGGCCCGCTGGCGCATTGCCCGGCACTGGGCCGGTCTGGGCATGTTCAAGCAGGCCGACGGGCTTCTTGCCGAGGCACAAAGAAAACTTAGCCAGCGTTTGAAGCTGCTCGAACAAGAACAAACAGAAAGGTTCACGCTCCACGGAGGGCAAAGTACATTCTTTAGTCCATTTCGTCCGCCGGCTGATTCAGCAATGACGGCGGTAAAATTAGATGAGTTGCAAAGAAAGCTGGCTCAACTGCGCAATCTTATAGGACCGGAAAACCTGTCTGCCGACGAAGCTGGTACACACAAACGTTTGGCAGAATTTGTTATGCTCAATCCGTACAACGCCGATTTTCCCCTGCGACTCGACGAATTGTTAGAACAAATGGGTGACGATGACCCGCTTCGTGACAACATCTTATTGGCCAAGACGAAACTGGTTGCCGATGAGCAACTGCGGGCCGAACAACTAAATCAGCTACACAAAAAATTCCAGAATACCGATGGCGGAATGCAGGCATTATATGAGCTGGCCCGTTTGAAGATAGGTCTGTATCAGAATGAATCGGATGCAGAGAAAAAGAAAAAGTATTTGGCTGATGCCAGAGCGCTTTTGACCAGCTTTATCAGTCTATATCCGGATAGTTTTTGCACCGAGCAGGCCAAGAAAAATCTAAATGACCTGCCCACAGTCGAATGACTGGCAATTTATGATAGTCCAATTGAGGGGTGTCATTACGAGGCCAAAGGCTGACTTCGGCGAGCTCAGTCGAGTCGTGGCAATCTAAAATCGTTACAGATTATGAGATTGCTTCGCTGCGCTCGCAACGACAGAGGTCGAACATCCAACACCGAACAACAAATATTGAATGACGAAGTGAAGTTACTCTCTTAGAGACGCAAGGATTTCACAGCCTCCCGCTTCGAGAAGCTCACCTGCAAGTTTATCCGCTAACTGGATTGCCTCTGTGGCTGGACCGACAATCTCTCGCCTTATAAAATTTTTGCCTTCCAAATCCGATATAAATGCACACATTTTTATATTATCGCCAACAATCTTGGCATAGGCCCCTACCGGGGCGTGACATCCGCATTGCATTGTCACTAAAACCTGCCGCTCGGCAAAAGTAATAGTCCCGGCATTCCTGTCATCTATAGCAGCGACAAGCTTATTCGTTTCAATATCATCACTTCTGGCCTGAACAGCCAGAGCCCCCTGGGCCGGGGCTGGAATAAATTCAGCAGGGTCAAAAATCAAGGATATTCTCTCTGATAAGCCGAGTCTTTCAACGCCTGCCCGTGCCAAAATAATCGCATCAAATCCGCCTTCTTCAAGCTTTTTTATTCTCGAAGTGACATTGCCACGAATGGGCGTCGGCTGAAGGTCGGCTCGCAAGCGTTTTAATTGTGCGGCCCGGCGTAAACTGGAAGTGCCGATTTTAGCGGCATGAGGAAGCTCTTCGATGGAAGTAATCGGCTTAGAAGCAATTAAGCAATCCTCGGCAAATTGTCTGTTACAAATCCCGGCGATGGTAAGCCCATCTCGCTGATATGTGGGCAAATCCTTGAAGCTGTGAACTGCCAAGTCAGCTTCGCCCGCCAACAGGGCATCTTCCAGCAGGGAGGTAAAAAAGCCGCTATCCTTAAGATTCCACAAAACGGTACGTCTATCACGGTCGCCTTTGGTAGTTACTTTTTTAATCTCGATTTGTATATCTGGATAAATTTTTTTAAGCGCACCAGTTACAATCTCAGTTTGAGCAATAGCCAGCGCCCCACCACGAGTTGCCACGGTGAGAATCTTCATATAAATCTATCCCAGCGTCGAGTCAGCGACGGCTAAACGACTGATTACATAACTTAATCCCCGGTGTATCCGCAGGTTCCAACCCGTGGAGAATTAACAACGGGCAAAAGCATATCTTCATCACATTCATGCTCAGCAGCACACTCATCACAGAGCCATCCTTCGTCTGAGTAGAGACATTCGGTACAGAGCTGTGTAGCAATTTTTCCACAATAGACGCACAGAATCTTTGGAGGCTCGTTCCTTGCCAGTACACAGATGGAATTACCCGTGACCTCGGACTGCTGTTGCGATACAACCTTTAACGTCAGATGAGTTGTCGAGCCAAAATCATACTCATGATAAAACTTCATTCCCGGCTTAAGAACTCTACGCAATTTGACGTTCATACTTTTGTCATCGAATTCAGACATTGGGGCTACAGAGTACACCTGCCCTTCGATAGTAAAGGCGCTCATGTGCCCGCAACACTCCAGCCAGGTTTGTCTTAGAAAACTATCCAGCATGGCTAAAGTAATACTGCTCGGCACCTCAAGATGCAGCCAATAATCATGCAAGAAGCGTCCTTCAACAACAATATGAAACGTTTCTGTTTTCCTCGAACTCTGCTTGGCTGGCGTATCGCAAGCAACCTCTTTTTGCTTACACGATTTAATATGCTTTGTCATTGCCTGCTTACTGAAGGTACCGCCGCACAGATTACACTTTCCTTGTGATACTCGTCTGGCCATTTTTGTGTCCTCCATTACCATATCCTATTCTAAACAACCCCCAAAATAAATTTGGGGGCGAAACACCAATCGTGTTCATCCTGTGAAAGAACATTTTGTTTATCAGATCAACGGCCTGAAGTTATTCGGTGCTCGGCTCTTCGTTTTTGCCCGTTTTAATAAAGCCGAAGTATAACAAAGATTATTATAACTATCAAGGCCAAGCCCACAATACAGATAATTTTTAGAAGCTCGGCGGCCTTTGCTGGGCTATAGTACATCGCGCTATCTCAAATATCCTTGCAAATGGCATTTTTTTGTGATAATCATAAAGGCAAGCTGATGAACATTTTAGACAGGCTATGATGTGAGCTGCTCTTATGCTGATCATTTTACCAATTACCAGACCTGATAAGGAGGTGAAATCATGTGGCAAAAAAGTAAAATTGCGTTATTGGTTGTTGCTGTGTCATTTCTGGTTGGATGCGAGCAAGTAAACGAAGATAGCGCACGATCCCAGGCGGCACCGGCGCAGGTAACAATTGCGGAAAACGGTCTGGCTAAAGTGGTGATAGTCGTTGCTGCGGACGCCCCAGAGCCGGAGCAGCACGCTGCCGCCGAATTAGCCAACTTTCTTCGGCAGATCACCTCCGCAAAGTTTGAAATCGTACATCCACCAGCCCCTGATATGCCGCGCTTGCTCGTTGGGCTAACAGCCGCTAAGTTGGCCATTGCGGACTTATCCACCGATGGACTGGGCAGCGATGGCATAATCATCCGAACCGTAGGCAATGACCTTGTCCTGGCTGGTGGTCATCCTCGCGGCACGCTTTACACGGTCTATACTTTCCTCGAAGAGCACATCGGCTGTCGCTGGTGGTCCTCGAAGGTCAGTACCATCCCCAAGAAGCCTACCATCAAAGTAGGCCCTCTGGATGTGCGTTACGTGCCGGCACTGGAGTATCGTGAGCCCTTCTGGTTCGATGCCTTCGATGGCGATTGGGCGGTTCGCAATAAGTGCAATGGGCACCGTCATCGGCTGGACACCAAGCGTGGCGGCAAACATATCTACGAGGGATTTGTCCACACCTTTTATCAACTAATTCCTCCGGATAAATACTTCCAGGACCACCCCGAATGGTTCAGCGAAATCGACGGCAAACGCACACATAAGCGTGCTCAACTATGCTTGACCAACGAGGAAATGCGCGCCGAATTGGTCAAGAATCTTAGGGAGCGTCTGCGCAATAATCCTGCTGCGACTATTGCTTCGGTCTCGCAGAACGATTGGCGCGGCAATTGTCAATGCAGCAAATGTTCAGCTATCGAAATAGAAGAAGGCAGTCCTGCTGGATTGATGCTGCGGTTCGTCAATGCTGTCGCTGCAGATATTGAAGAAGAATTTCCCAATGTGGCCATTAGCACCTTAGCTTACCAGTATACCCGCAAGCCTCCTAAATATGAGAAGCCGCGACACAACGTTATTGTACGCCTCTGCAGTATTGAGTGCTCGTTTAGTAAGCCCTTAGCTGACGAGCGCAACAAAAAATTCCGCGATGACATTGTTGGCTGGTCGAGGATATGCGACCGGCTTTATGTATGGGACTATACCACAGACTTCCGGCATTATGTTATGCCGCATCCCAACCTTCGTGTCCTCGGGCCAAATGTGAAATTCTTCGTCCGCCACAATGTCAAGGGCCTTTTTGAGCAGGGCTGCTACAATACCTATGGCGCGGAGATGGCCGAGCTACGGGCCTGGGTGCTGGCCAAGCTGTTGTGGAACCCCACACTCGATGGACTAGCGCTGATCGAGGAGTTTATTAATGGCTATTACGGCCCAGCCAGCCCACATTTCAAGGCCTATCTGGGCGTGACACACGACGCGGTCGAGCAAAGCGGCGATTGGCTGGGCTGCTTCTCGCAGCATACTGCCAAATTCCTTTCCTTCGAGACGCTAAGGGACGGCTGGACTCATCTTAAGGCCGCTGAGGCAGCCGTGAAGGACGATCCGGACCTGCGTTTTCGCGTTCAGGTCGCACAATTGCCGGTAATGTATGTCTTTATGATGCGCTGGGACGAGATGCGCGAAAAAGCAGAAGCTATTGGTGCTGATTGGCCTATGCCTAATTCCATCCAGGATGCGTTCGATCACTTTATGAAAATCGCCAAAAAGAAGAACATCACCCGCCTCAATGAATGGAATCCGGGTTACGGCGCGCTGGAAAAAGCGCTCGAGCGCGCTAAGTAAAAACCCCTCAATAAATTGAGGGGCTAAATATTTTCATTTTTTGCGCACATTTGGGGGGCGAAATTACACTAATATATAGAAGCTGATCAGCAAATTTGTACGAATTGGCAGGTTTGTTTTGGATCTGAATTCAGAGGCAAGATTAGTTGAGGCTGCCCAAAATGGCCATTTGGACAGCTTCGGTGTTCTCTATGAGCGTTACTACAACCCTATGGTGGCGTTAGCTTATTCTTTACTTGCCGATAGGAATCTGGCTGAAGATGCAGCACAGGAAAGCTTTGTAGTAGCCTGTCGGGACCTATCAAACTTGAAAAGTAAAGAGAAGTTCAGTCCCTGGCTGGCCGGCATCTGTAGAAACATTGCCAGGCAAATGCTCAGAGCCAAAGGCAAAGTCGTCACTCTAAATGTTTCAGCTTCTGCTGAAAACGAAAACAAAAAAGACAACTGGACTGATACAATCCGCCAAGCTATCTGGAAGCTGCCGGCATCTGACAGAGAACTGATAGTTTTGCGTTACTACAACAATATGCCCTATGAGCAAATAGCGCAGATTCTGGACATCTCGATTCAAGCGGTGAATGGCCGGCTCATTAGAGCAAAGCGAAAGATTGCAAAATACTTAAAACGTAACGGTTTCACGGGAGGCGATTATGAAACGCCCTGAGAACGATAATTGGCTTGATGAGGCTCTTACAAAAGCTATTGGCTCGGAAAAATCCAAAACCAACTTTGAGGAGTGGAAGGAAGACCATCCGGAAGCCATTGAAATGTTGACCTCGCGGGCAGATCGACAAGCTTCGGTAACCGTGCGCCCGCTCAGCATAAGGAGACAAATTATGA
>JBHIDV010000104.1:0-8389 GCA_046760285.1 Sedimentisphaerales bacterium | reverse complement strand
TTGCCATCGCTACTCATCCACTTCGTGGGAAAACAGTTTGTCTCGCCCGGGCCAACGTCCCAATTCTCCGTGTAAAAAACGGTAGTCCACGGCCCCCAGGGCTGCGGCCCATCAAAAATACCTAAGCCACCTTCGAAACGCATGTCGCTGTCACTGTAAAGCGTCTGGCACCAGAGATACCGCCTTAACGCGGGGTTGTAGGTTATGCCGGAGCGGTAGCATCTGCCAGGATTGATAAATACAGCCCCCCTATCACGAATGTCCTTCGTCCAGATTGGCTGGTTTGTTTCATCAAGGCCCTTGAAAAATTCGTAAGCATCTCGCTGACAAATTTTGTCCCTCGGCACGCGGGCCATGACAAATCGGTCAGCCGGCTCGTAAGCGCTATCTGAATCGTGCGAATAAACATAGACGAAGTTATCGCGTGCACCGGCATAATCTTTACCGAAGTTCAAGAATGTCGGATAGCCGAAGCTTTCTGTAAATTTCCAATCGCACCAGGTCCACGTTTTGCCGTGTTCAGATGACCAGGCAATCTGCGAATTGCCGACATTTCTAACCAGCATATACAGCACGCCATCGACACAAAGCATTCCGCTGGCCTTCGCCCCTTTGGCCCCCTGCCCTACCCGCTCGCCACTTTCGGTGCGAATATTTACACCGCGAAAATCCGGCGGCATTCCAATAATCTTGGCAACGCCGAGGCTTAGCTTTTTTTTCGTCTTCGGCTCAAATCCCCAGCCATCCCCGTAAGCAGTATAGAGGTTATCGTCGTCGGCCCAGGTAATCGGCCAATTGTCACTTCCCTTCGCTTGGCGAATGATAGTTTCAGCAGGCGCCCACTCGATGCCCGTTATCACGGAGCTGCGTGGATACGGCGCAACCGCCCTACCGCTTCTCGCCTTGACCGACAAGGCAATTGGTTCAATAAATGGCTGAATGGCTTTGTAATCGCTGTTACGGGCTTTATTGAGCGATTTACCCGCTCTGGCGGCCACGATATCGAGGCTCGGTATCACTACAATCAGGCTGTCATACAGCCCCCACGACCAGTAGGCGTCACGAGGGACATTTTTCATCGTGCCGTCGGCATTATTCCACCACAATAAGCCGTAATGGTCCGAGGCGTTAAAGTATGTCTCCGACTTAACCACCGGTAGCCCGCGGATTTCTTTAGGTACTATCCGCACCATATCGACAAACCAAGATGGAATGATTTGCTTGTTTCGCCATCTACCACGCCGCAGATACAGATACCCAATCCGTGCCATCGCATCGACGTTGGCGCTGATACCTGAGCCAAATTCGCGCCGTTTGACGGCATTGATTTCATGCGGCCGATAAGCGTTATTCCGCCAGGTCAAATTGGAAGGTTTGATCCCGATGGTACCAAAGACCCGCTCAAACATCAGCTTATTAAGGTCCTTACCATAGGCCAGCGTGACACATTCAGCTAACCAGTTTGGCCCGCCGTCACTGTAGGACCATTTTGTACCCGGCTCGAACAATAGTTTGGTGTACCCGCCGGGTTTGTCGAAGCCAGCGGTCTGTGTAGCCAGATGAAACAGTGTAATCTTATCCAGCCAGCCAGTTTCAGCGTTGGATTCCGGCGGAATGCCGATGTTCGGGTGATATTTTTTTGCCAGGTCATTTAAGCTCGTGATTTTGCCGTCTTTCAGAGCAAGTCCCACAGCCGTAACGCCGATGGCCTTAGTTGTTGACTTCAGGTCGTATCGGCGCTTTTGATCGCCCCACTGCATAACCAGTTGGCCGTGACGGGTGATACAGCCCGAGCCGCCACCAGTAAGCGCATAGTCACGGGCCTTTCTCAATATAGCCGAATCCATTTCTACGTGCTGCGGCTCGGCTCGCTCCCAGGTGGGCATGGGCCAGATTTCACGAACACCTTCCTGTCCCACTGCTGGTGAACCGGCCAGCCCTAATGCTATGAGTACTACTGTAAGAAAAACCTGCATCTTTATCATCCTCAATCATAGGAACTAACAATGTTTGGCATTAGATTGGGAGGTTGATGTTTAATCATCGCCGTACCGGCGATGGCTAAACGACGTGGATAAAAGCTCAAAATCATACCCGGCAGAAAGTGACCGTTACTCCTTTTCGGTCTCGGGTGTTTTGGCTGCGACGGGTGCTTCAGTAGCAGCTTCTTTAGCTATAGCTGCTTTTTCTTTTCGGCCAGCGTGACTCTTGCGGTGAGCAACCTTAGGCAGAGCCAGTACAGAATCGTCCTGCGACCATCGCTCCTCGTCTTTTAGCCGCTGGATGCGCTCAGCCCTTGTTAGAACGTTTCTATGCCTGCTGAGGGCACCTTTGATTTTTAATGAACGATCAACAGACATTTATATCTCCTGCAAAACTAATCATCAAATTTCATGCCGTATGCATCATAGAACGGCTTTGGGCCAAAGGTTTCGTAACCCGGCGGCGCTTGATATTTAGCACCTAACTCGACTATTATCTGTCTGGCACGGTATCCATTTGTCCCTGGCCGGTTAGGGTTTTCATACTTGTTGCGGGTAACTAAATAATACATGTCCCCTATCCTTCTTATTTCGGTTTCTATGCCCCACTGAGCAAAATACTGCCTTACCGGTTCCAAGTGAGTCCTGAGCTGATAGGTTTGTATCACAATTCGATTATTGCCAGTAGGTTTAGCAGGTTCGGCTTTTTCAGTACCGGGTAATATCTTCTCAGACGACGTAAGCGTTTGCATTGCATTAGCTGTGTCACGCCCTGACGAGTTTATCTGACTGGTTTTTTGCATTTTAGCAGGTGAATTGGCTGCTTTTTGGTTAATTTGGCCCAGCCGAAAGGCTACTAAAATCAACAGTATTAAGCCCAGAAGTATCGCGATTGCCAGTTGATACGGTATTGATATTTCAATCCTGCCGGCATTAAACTGGATAAGTTTAGGCCTTCTCCACCATGGTGCTGTTTCTTGAGGCATTGCCGTATCAGCCTTGGCTGTGGTAGGCTCGGTTTTGCCGGGCTTTTCTGGGTGCAATCGCTCTAATGTCTTGCCGTAGCTCGACTTATGACGAGTTTTGCTCATCACCTCGTATAAAGACTTTCTTTTGCGACTCCATGCCATAGCCGAGCCAACTTAATTCTACGACGTATTTCGCCGGCCACTATTCTATCAATGTGAATCTAAGCGACAAGTGAAAAACCGCCTAAAAAGTTACTGCGTTTTCTACAACATTTTGGTGCTAATTTCAAGGCTAATTTCCGCGCAATATAAACTGTCTCGGCCAATCTAACATCGATGATGCAAGTTGGCAAGCTCTAAATTAATCTTCGGACAAACCTGTTCTATTATTTCTACTGGACCGGCCATAATAAGTTAAATTTGACTTGACAAAATGCTGATGGTTAACTATGACTACTTGGTAGTTAATCTGAGTATTGAGCTTAGTTTTAAAGAGCAAACGGGGTAATTGACGATGTTACCAGTGAAGAAGACCAGTAAAAGCAGGACCCGCACGCGTCGCAGCCACCATCGGCTCAGAGCGGTAAACTATTCGCTGTGCCCCAAATGCGGCCAGGCTAAGCTGCCGCACGCGGCGTGTGAAAATTGCGGTTATGTAAACCCCAAAATCACCCTGAAACTGGGTAAGGAGGAAAGCAGCTAAAATGCGGATCGCAATTGACACCATGGGAGGTGACTATGCACCGGATGAGGTTATTGCCGGCGCATTAGAGGTGATTGAGCTACTTGATAGAAACGATGAGCTGATACTGGTTGGGCCAGAAGAAACAGTAAAATCACGATTGTCTTCTTTGAAGTACCGTAAAGATACCATCAGTATAGTTGACGCCCCTGAGACAATCGGTATGGACGAGACCCCCATCGAGAGTCTACGAAGAAAACCCAAGAGCTCGATTGGGGTCATTGCCAAATTAGCCAAAAGAGGCCAGGTTGATGCGGTCATTTCCGCAGGCAATACCGGAGCTTGCGTGGCCGCTTTCCAGATGAGAATGAGAAATCTGCCGGGCGTTAATCGCCCTGGCATTGCGGTAGTATTTCCCACCTTCGAAGGACCGGTGACAATATGTGATGTGGGGGCCAACATAGCTTGTAAGCCCATCAATCTTTATCAATATGGGGTAATGGCCAGCGTGTATTCGCAACATCTGTTCGCAATAGAAAATCCCAGAGTGGGGCTGATGAGTATTGGCCAAGAGGACGCCAAAGGCAACGAGGTAGTAAAAAAGGCACGCGAACTGATGAAATCGGATTCGAAATTGAATTTCGTGGGCAATATCGAGGGAAGGGATATATTCAACGGCGTCTGTGATGTCGCCGTTTGTGACGGATTTGTGGGCAATGTAGTTCTAAAACTTACCGAAGGCCTGGTTGATGGTCTATTTAAGGCCATAAAAGATGAGCTTTTCCAAGAAAAGGTCCAACTGGCTATGGAGTTTAAGCCTGTTATCACCCGAATTTACGGCAAATATGATTATAATGAATACGGCGGAGCACTGTTGTTAGGCGTTAACGGTACAGCGATGATATGTCACGGTGCCAGCCGTAGTGGCACCATTAGAAACGCTATCTTGGCCTCTAAAAAATATTACACCAAGAAGATAAACGATAAGATCATGAAACGTCTGACAGAGTCTTGCGTAAGGACTGCTGATGCATAAGTCAACCAAGGAATGTACCTGCCCTTATCGCGCAGTTATCATAGGTACCGGCTCGTTTGTGCCCGCGAAGATACTAACAAATGACGATTTAGCAAAGATGGTGGATACTTCAGACGAGTGGATTACATCACGGACGGGTATCAAGGTTCGACACATTACTACCGACAACGAAAGTACGGCATTTTTGGCTACAGAAGCGGCGAAAAGGGCCCTGGCCGACGCAAATCTTGAGCCGGGTGAGCTTGAACTTATCATCGTGGCTACTATCACGCCGGAGATGGTTTTCCCTTCGACGGCTTCTTTTGTGCAAAGCTCTCTGCAGGCAAAGAAAGCATGGGTATTCGATTTGGCCGCTGCTTGCAGCGGTTTTATCTACAGTCTGGCCATCGTACAGCAGTTTTTAGAAAGCGGCCGATATAAAAACGCCCTGGTGATAGGGGCAGAAACCTTAACTAAAATCACCGATTGGACCGACAGAACAAGTTGCATCCTCTTCGGCGACGGTGCTGGGGCCGTTGTATTGCAGTCACGACCCGCCACAAGCAACGAGTGCAAGGGAGTTATATACAGCACTATGGCCTCAGACGGTGATTGCTGGCAAGCGCTGAATTGTCAGGCCTACGGTTCTCGTTATCCGGCGCACAAGCAATTAGACGACCCCAAGAAAATCTATATGGAAATCAGAGGCAGAGAGGTCTATCAGCAGGCGGTTCGGCGGATTGTGGAAACTGTTACCGAGTGCCTGGAGCGTTGTAGCTTGTGCATTGATGACGTTAAGATGATGATTTCACATCAGATGAATGGAAGGATTATTGAATCTGCAGCCAAGCGGCTAAATTTCCCCAGTGAAAAGGTCTATATAAATATTAATGAGTACGGCAATACTTCAGCAGCTTCAGTACCGCTTGCTTTTGATGAGTGCATCAGGAAAGGGAAAATCGAACGCGGTGATATTGTTATTTTCGTGGCTTTTGGAGCAGGATTAACCTGGGGCGCAAACGTAATCCAGCTTTGAAAGCTGTATTGCGTCGTGCGTATCGCGTATCGCGTAAAACTAATTGAATCCCAACATCGATATACGCAATACGCCATACGAAATACGAGATACGAAATATGATTGCTTTTTTGTTTCCTGGACAGGGCGCTCAAGAAGTGGGAATGGGTGCCGAAATCGCACGCTCATTCTCGACGGCTGCGGAGCTTTATGATAAAGCAAATAATATCGTCGGGTTCGATTTGAGCAGAATCTGTTTCGAGGGTCCAGCAGAAAAGCTTAATACCACCACCATTTCCCAGCCGGCAATTTTTGTAACCTCTGCTGCTATTTTGGAAGTGCTCAAAACCAATCCCCCTGCTAATGGGCGGGTGGCAGCCTCAAAGCCTGTCCCTTCGACAAGCTCAGAGCAGGCTCTGAGCGAAGCCGAAGGGCCGAAGGTTTTGGGGATAGCTCAACCCCATGTAACAGCAGGCCTTAGTCTGGGAGAATATACCGCCCTTTATGCAGCAGGCGTGTTGAGTTTTGAAGACGCACTTATTTTGGTGCAGAAACGCGGCCAAGCGATGCAAGCAGCGGCTGACGCTACCGAGGGCGCGATGGTTAGTATTATCGGCCTTGATGAAGAAAAGGTCAGGCAACTTTGTGCCGAAGCCAGTGATGGTGAGCTTTTGCAGCCGGTCAATTTTAACTGCCCGGGGCAGATTGTTATAAGTGGCAGCAAAGCAGCCTGCCGGCGAGCAGAAGAACTGGCACCAAAATACAACGCTATAAAAGCAGTGCCACTGGAAGTAGCCGGCGCCTTCCATACCGAAATGATGTCCAGTGCAGCAGATGCTCTTAAAGAGGCACTTTCGAATTGTAAGATTTCCGAACCATCTGATATTAAGATTATTGCTAATATTAACGCGGAGTATTACAAAAACGCCAAAGAAATTGCAAAAGGGCTAACAAAGCAATTGATTAGCCCCATTTATTGGCAAAAATGTATGGAACAGCTTTTAGCTGATGGAGTTGAAACGTTTTACGAGATTGGGCCGGGCAGAGTTTTGACTGGACTACTCAAACGCATCCACCGAAAAGCAAACATCATTAACATTTCGTCAGCCCAATCATTAAATGAAATTTTAATGCGTTGATTACCAAATGTCTCGTTTATATCCGGGACAAGATATGACGCAAGGTAGGCAAATCCGCATGTATAATTTGCCAGATAATCTGCAGGTCGATGCCGAAGTACTCATGAATGATTCGATGGCGTAGTCCAACCACCTTGTGCCATTCCACGCTCGAATGTCTTTGCTTAAAGTCATCTGGAAGCCGATTTGCGGCCTCGCCTATAATTTCGAGATTTCTGACCACCGCATCAATGGACTTCCGGTCGCTTGAAAATGCGTCGAATGACATTCCCTCCGTATACTGCTCGATTCTGTCGATGGATTCGAGCATATCGTTTAGACATAAATCAGTTCCGGCTCAATGTATTTCATTGCCCTGGAATTAACAGCCCGGCTTGAGACAAGGTCAACAGATACTCCGAGCAGTTTCTCGATTCTTTCCGCCAATGTTACAAAATCCAGACCTATTGACGGGTCAACTTCGACGAGAATATCCACGTCGCTACCAGCTTGCTGGTCTCCTCTTGCGTATGACCCGAATAACGCCATTTTGCGAACCTTAAACCGCTTCTGCAGTTCCGGCTTATGCTGGACGAGTTCTTTAAGGATTTCTTCTTTTGTTATCACGACATTGCCTTCCGGATTACCCGTTTTAATTTAATGCGTTCTTCACCCGGCATTGTAAAAGCCCTGCCCCATCCTGTCAATTATTCCCGCTTTCATAGAGAAAAAAGTAGGGTAGCCTTGGCAAATTTTTTGGTAGGATGGCGCAGCTCCGCTGCCCATGCTGAAAAGATCTTTTTTAGACAGGATTTACCAGATTAAACAGGATTATTAACCGCTACCAGCCTGTTATCTGTATAAGACACAGATTAACACCGATGACACGGCTGAAAGAAAAAAGGGCGAAAAATCTGTGTAAATCTGCGTAAATCCGTGTCTTCAATCCAACGAATCGTCTTCCAACGTATCAAGGCTCATCGTGCATAAACGTCATCAACCTTCGCGTTCCCTCTCGCCGATCACAACCAAGCTCAAACGTAGATGGCTATTTTATCGGCGGTACTCCAAGGTCTTTACAAATCTTGCTTGCCAGAACATCCACAATCTCATTGTGCCTCGGAACAGCCGATCTCTTGTTTAATGATGGATTATACCACCAGGAATGTCTTGCGCTTCTGTGATAAATTCACAGCCTTGAGAGCGAAGATGCCGCAGCAGTTCTTTCCTTTTCATATCGCTATTTGCTCTTCACGAAAATCCGTCCCCACAGCGGATAGAGCATCCCGCCGATTAAACTCCAGGGCCTCTTTCAGCGTCACCTTAAGAGTTTCCAGTAACTGCTCATGTGTCCGTTCTTGACAGTTTACCCCGGGTACTTCTTCAATCCATCCGATCCACCAGTCGTTATCCTGCTTCGTCACAGCCGTATATACTCTGTTCATAATCACACCATCGACTTACAATATATTATATTCTAAAATACCCCCACCTGTCTGCCATACATCTTAAAACAATAGACCACAGAAGTCAAGAAACTTGTTGTCTATGCGGTTTCTCCAAAAATGTTAGACACGGATTAACACTGATGAACGCTGATTTGGCCTTC
>JBHIDV010000103.1:0-8407 GCA_046760285.1 Sedimentisphaerales bacterium | reverse complement strand
GGTAAGGCTTTGCGCTGGCGCTCGGCAGCGGTCCCAAGCAGGCCAAAAACAGGATAACAACAGAGGCCCAAAACGTTCTTTTTCCCCTCGGCTTCGCTCGGGACATGCCTGTGAAAATCATAGATTAGACCTTCCTTAGTTAATAATGATGACTGGATTGCCGATTTCCAATTTTCGATTTTCAATTGGCAATCGACAATCGCAAATCGAAAATTTTCTGAGGGTTCCTTTTTCTACTTAATTCTTGGCACATCGGGCGCATTTGTCTCGGGCAGCCATTTTGCTAATTTCTTCTTTATGCGGGCATATTTCGGGTCGTCTGCGAGATTGTTCCATTCTAATTCGTCTTTGTCGTGGTCGTATAGTTCTTCGGTGCCGTCGCTATAACGGATGTACCGCCAGCGCTCGGACCGTACGGAATGATTATTTCGGCCATGCGTTGTTAGAGCAGGACGGTCCCATTTTGCTTTGGGGTTTTTCAGCAATGGCAAGAGACTTTTGCCCTCAAGCTCGGCTTTCGGGGCCAGATTGCACAGAGCGATAAGCGTCGGGTAGATATCGAGCATAGTTACCGGCCGAGAGCAACGCTGGCCCGGCCGGGTGACACCGGGCGCAACAACCATAAAGACGTTATGCGTTGCTTCCTCCCACAGGGCAAATTTGCGCCAGTGGAGCTTCTCGCCGAGGTGCCAGCCGTGGTCGCTCCACAGTATAACCACAGTATTATCCGCATACGGACTTTTATCGAACGCATCGATTACTCGGCCCACGCAGGTATCCACAAAGCTGATAGAGGCCAGGTAGCCCTGGACCGCTTTTCGCCACTGGTTGTACTCGATGACTTTTTTGTGGTCACGCTCGGGCCTGGCCATTTTTCTGCCTATCGGCGGGACATCGTCAAGGTCATTTTCATTGACGTTCGGCAGAGTGACTTTATCTGCCGGATACATATCAAAATACTTCGGCGGTACGTACCAGGGCAGATGTGGCCGAAAGAAACCACAGCCGAGGAAAAACGGTCTGTCGTATTTTTTGCGCAGTTGCTCGATGACCCAATCCGCGACTTTCCAATCGCCCATTTTTTCGTCTGGCACATCTACCGGCCCCCAATCGAAATGAGCGGTTTTAGGGATGCCGTTCAGCGGGCGGTTTGGCGGCATGGGGTCATCGGGCTTATTCTTTTTCTGGGAGGGAAAATACTCGTGCCAGGAAGGTGGGTCAGGAAAGCGACCGTGGTATATTTTGCCAGCACCTACTACGTGGTAGCCGTGAGCCATAAAATGCTGTGGCAGCGTGACGGCATCTGCCAGTACCGGCGACTTTCTCCAGGGCTGGGAATTGTGATAGACACCGGACGTCGACGGAAGAATGCCCGTCATAAGGCTGGCACGTGAGGGATTGCAAGCCGGTGCTGAACAGTGTGCGTTGGTAAAAAGCACCCCTCTTTGGGCAAGCCGGTCAAGATGGGGCGTTTTTACATCCGGATGGCCGCCCAGACAACCGACCCAATCATTCAAATCGTCAATGGCAATAAAAAGCACATTTAGTTTGTTTTTTCCTAAGTTAGCTGAAAAAGCAAGGTGCGGCACTGAAAATGTCGCCGCACCGACTGCGGTCAGCTTCAAAAAGTCTCGCCGATTCATAGAGAGACTCCTATTTCGCTGGTCTATTGTTCCTTAACGAGAGACATTCGGTAGTTTAGTAAGGAATCCATAAACCGTCAAGTTTGGAACTTGCTCATTTAACCTGGGACATTCTTTTCAGTTGTTCCTCAATATTAGCCAGCCTAGTCTGAATCTTATGCAGGGTTAGTGTTCTCGACCTGACGTAAAGCGAGACCGTAAAGATAACAGCAATTAAGAGCAGGCCTCGTAATATTATAATCGCGCAGTTGAGCCACACCGTATTTCGATACGATGGATTGCGTTCAATGACACCTGCGACTATAAAGAATACTACTAGTGCCAGCCAGCTAAATATAGTCATCCATTTCATGCGTTTTACGCGAGCCGTGTCTCTTGCAATGATTTCCTGCGTTGACTTTGCAGACGCCTGGTCAAAGTTCTTATCCATTTGGTTGAGAAGTTGTTCTTTGATATTGCTTTCTTTTGTCATTTTTATTTCTCCATTTCTTTTTTTAGTGCAAGTTTTGCATAATAGATTCGGGATTTGACAGTACCCAAGTTACAATTAATTACCTGCGCTATCTGGTCGTATGACATTTGTTCCAGGAAACGCAACATCAGAACCTCTTTATGCTCGGGCCTTAATCTTTCCAGGCATCTGTGGACTTTTGATGCATCTTCAGCAGAAAAAGCGTCATCTTTAGTATCATTTTGAACTGCGATATTTTCATCAAGTTCGGACAATTTCTTTTCTCTCCTTAGTTGCTGGTACACCTTGTTACGTGCAATACGGTATAACCATGTTGGAAATGCATCAATTTCTTTGAGGCTGTATATCTGCCTGATAACGGTCAGCCAGGTATCCTGGAAAATATCCTCCGTCATTTCGCTGTTTTCTAACAAGCGGCTTATAAAGTAGCGCAGTGGTCTCTGGTATCGTTCGATAAGTTCGGCAAAAGCATTCTTATCACCAATCTGGCAGCGAAGTAACAATACCTGTTCTATTAGCTTGGCAGCTTGGCTCATGTTTTATCCTCAATCTATAGAGATGCGCATACAGTTGATAAGTTCAAGAAATTAGCGATTTTTTCCTGGCTTTTGCCCAAAGGGATGGAGGTTCTTGAGCTTCTTCCAGCGGTTTATGTGGCCGTATTCGTCAGTCTGGTTTTTCCGATTAACCATAATTATCTGACAGGTGCTCAAATTTGTCAATTAAAGAGGCTTTGCAATATAGGCAAATACGCTGGACAGACAAAAGACTTGCGAAAATGCGGCGTGATTGCTATCTTATGTCATTCATTTTTATATCAAAAGTGTTTGGAAACCATATTTTAGGAAGTTGATGATGAAAAATCCAGGTCTGTCGGAACTTGATGAGCTTTGTATTCAGACGATTCGGTTTTTGTCTGTGGACGCCGTGCAGAAGGCGGGCTCCGGCCATCCGGGCATGCCGATGGGCATGGCGCCAGCGGCATACGTGCTATGGACCAAACACATGAAATATAATCCAGCAAATCCGAAATGGCATAACCGGGACCGCTTCGTTCTATCGGCTGGGCACGGCAGTACGCTACTGTATTCGCTGCTTTATTTGACCGGTTTTAACCTCAGCATGGACGAAATAAAGAACTTTCGCCAGTGGGGTAGCAAAACACCCGGCCATCCGGAATATGACCCAGAGCGCGGCGTTGAAGTTACCACCGGCCCGCTGGGACAGGGAATTTCCAACGCGGTGGGGATGGCCATAGCTGGAAAATATTTAGCTAACTATTTCAACCGAGAGGGCTTTAACATCATCGATTATAACGTGTATGTTATTGCCAGTGACGGGGATTTGGAGGAAGGCGTCTCCTCCGAGTCCTCATCTTTGGCGGGACATCTGGGACTGGACAACCTGATCGTCATTTACGACGACAATCACATCAGTATTGACGGCCCCACAGAGCTTACATTTACGGAAGATAGAGTTAAGCGCTATCAAGCTTATAACTGGTACGTTCAGGAAATCGCCGGCGATGGCAATGATATGGCAGCGTTTGAAAAAGCTCTGGAAAATGCAAAAAACGAAAAGGGCAGGCCCTCGATTATAAAGCTGCGCACGCATATCGCTTACGGCAGCCCAAACATGCAGGATACAGCCAAGTCGCATGGCTCGCCTCTGGGTGATGATGAAATCAGGCTGACCAAGGAAAGATTCGGCTGGGACCCGGAAAAAAGCTTCCATGTTCCGCAAGAAGTTTTAACTCACATGCGCAAAGCTGTCGAAAGAGGCAAACAAGCAGAGGCAGCATGGGACAAAATGTTTGCTGAATACGCCGGCAAATTCCCGGAATTAGCTGGCCAGTTCCGTGACGCTGCCGCGGGAAAGCTGCCAGTTAAACTTGATGAGCTTCTGCCGAAATTTGATGCCAGCAGCTCTATCGCGACCCGCAAGGCCTCGGGCAAGGTGCTGGATGCCTTGATGCCGAAGCTGCCGCTGGTTCTGGGCGGCTCGGCGGATTTGACGCCTTCGAATAATACAAGATTTGCCGGGGCAAAGGATTTCCAAAAAGACGCGCGTGATGGCAGGTATATACACTACGGCGTCAGAGAACACGCTATGGGAGCGATAATGAATGGAATCTCTGTGAGCGGCCTGGTGCGGGCTTATGGCGGGACATTTCTGGTCTTCTCTGATTATATGCGGGCTGCGATTCGCGTGGCAGCTATGTCAAAGTACCCCACTATATTTGTATTTACTCACGACAGCATCGGCATTGGTGAAGATGGGCCGACACATCAACCCGTAGAGCAATTAGCGGCACTTCGGGCTATGCCGAACTTGATGGTGATTCGCCCGGCTGACGCTAATGAAACCGCGCAGGCGTGGAAATTTGCACTTCAGTATCGAGAGGGTCCGGTAGCTCTACTTCTAACCCGGCAGGGATTGCCTGTTATCGACCAGAGCAAATATACCTCAGCGGAGAACCTAAGCAAGGGTGCTTATGTTCTGCTCGGCGCAGATAAGCCGGATGTTTTGCTTTTGGCGAGCGGCTCAGAAGTTTCTGTGGCCTTATGTGCGGCTGAGGGACTGACAAAAGAAGGAATTGCTGTGCAGGTCGTTAGTATGCCTTGCTGGGAGCTTTTTGAAAAGCAAGAGCAAAAATACAGAGACTCGGTGATTCCGACTAATGTCAAGGCCAGGGTTGGCATCGAGGCCGGCGTCGAATTGGGCTGGCGCAAATGGCTGGGTGACAATGGCATCTTCATCGGCCTGTCTTCGTTTGGCGCCTCTGCTCCTGGCAAGGTCTGCTTCGAGAAGTTCGGCATTACAGCGGATAACGTCGTTGCAGCAACCAAAAAGTTAATAGCAAAAGTCCTGCGGTGAAATCGCAGGGTTTAAGCGTCCTATGGAACTTGGGCGGGATAAGACGGTTGCCAAGATAATCTCCCGACTTGAGGCTGCCCCCGCGTCTTCTTGTCGAAGACAAGAGCGGGGGGAGGCGGTGGTAAAAGTCGAGGGGACATGGGGGTCGTTTGCGCATCTACTGACGGCGTACATTTCAGAAACACTCGCTCGGCCGATTCTGTATATCTGTCCACACATTGAAGATGCCGATAAAGCGACTGACGATTTACAAACATTCGGCTGCAAACAAGTTGAGGCTCTGGCAGCCTGGGAAGGCGAAGAAGAACTGGCTGACGCCACCGATGAGACCAGAGCTGAAAGACTTAAGCTCGTCCACCTGCTTTCGCAGGTGCAAGCCTGTCCCCGCGAAAGCGGGGATGTCTCGTCCCATCCCCAAGCTTCGCCCTTCGGCTCTGCTCAGGACAAGCTTGAGGCTGCCACCCACCGAGAATCGAGACTTATTATTCCAGCATCGGTACAGGCACTTTGTCAACCGATACCAAAGCCGCAAACGCTGCAGGAAAACTCTCTTCGATTGGAAGTAAATAAGGCGATGTCGCCGGAACAGGTTGTTAAGTGGCTGGTGGAAAACAGCTTCGAGCGGACCGAGCAGGTTGATTTGCCGGGCCAATTTGCCCGCCGGGGCGGAATTGTTGATATTTATGCGCCACTTGTTGATGAAAAAACCACTATACAACCCCCAGTGGAACTGGGGGCTAAATATTTAGCCCCACGTTTTACGTGGGGTTGTTCTACCAGGGCAATCAGGGTCGAGTTTTTCGGCGACACTATTGAGAGCATCCGCCAAATCAATCTGGATACGCAGCGCTCCAGCCAAGAGATAGAAAGTATCAGAATAGTGTCAGCAGTATGTGGCAGCAGGCACGAAGAGAGGGAGCTTTTTGTAAACATCCTGCCCAGAGATACCATAATAATTCTCCAAGAGCCCGCCGACATTGAAGAAGTCGCCAGAGTATACCTCGAACGAATTGAAAATGTTGATGAATCAACGAAACCCAAATATTTAGCCCCACGTTTAACGCGGAGTTATTATAGTTGGCCGGATATTTATAAAGCAGCGGAAAAATTTACGCAGCTACATATATGCAGGTTTGCCACCACAAAGCTGGACGAACACCTCAAGGTAGATGTAAAAAGCGTACAGCGGTTTGAGCACAAGACCACCTCGGTTTGGTCAGGACATAAGGCAGCCTTGGCTGAGCTGGTGCAAGAGGCAACACAGGGCAAAAAGGTGTTGCTTTATTGCGAAAGTCTCGCTGAGGTCAAACGCGTGAGCGAGATCGTGAAGGAGATTAATCATAAAATCCCGGCGAACTTCAAACTGCGGTTAGGATTTATTCATCAAGGCTTTGTTGTAAATTCGCTGAATACGATTGTAATAAGCCATCACGAGCTATTTGGCCAATATGCGCTTAGAAGAAGGGTCCGGCCAATACGGACCACAGCGCCGGTGGATACGCTCAGCGACTTGCAGGTCGGCGACTATGTGGTGCATGCTTCCTACGGTATCGGCAAGTTTTTAGGGATAAAAACAATTCAAGAGAAGAAAGGAAAGTCAGAATACCTGACGATTGAATACGCCGATGGGGTGAAAATCCAGGTTTCAGTTCGTAATATTGCTCTGGTGCAGAAGTACATAGGGACAAGTCCGAGACGGCCAAAGCTGAGCAAGGTCGGCTCGAAAAGATGGCAAAAGCAGAAAGAAAAGGTTGCTCGTTCTGTTCGGGACTTGGCCGCTGAGCTGCTTGAGATTCAGGCCCAGCGTCAGATGATGGGCGGAATTGCCTTCAAAGAGGACTCTAACTGGCAGGTGGAATTCGAGGAGTCTTTTGCTTATCAGGAGACGCCAGACCAGAGTACGGCCGCAGAACAGATCAAGACGGATATGGCCGAGCCAGTGGCAATGGATAGACTCTTATGTGGTGACGTGGGCTACGGCAAGACCGAGCTGGCTATGCGGGCTGCCTTTAAGGCGGTCGAAAACGGCAAACAAGTAGTGGTGTTGGTGCCGACAACGGTATTATGTGTGCAGCACGGCAGAACCTTCACCGAGCGGTTCGCGGATTTTCCCATTTGCATCGAGGTCCTGAACCGATTTAAGACACCAAAACAGGCAGCCGACATTATTGCCCGAACCAAACAGGGCAAAGTCGACATACTCATCGGAACGCATCGGCTTTTAAGCGGTGACATAGGGTTTAAGGATTTGGGGCTTTTGATAATCGACGAAGAGCAGCGATTTGGCGTCGAACATAAAGAGAAACTCAAGAAGCTGCGGGTCAATGTTGACGTGCTGACGATGACCGCTACGCCGATTCCACGGACACTACATATGTCACTTCTTGGTCTGCGCAATATAAGCTCGTTAGCCACACCGCCGTTGGATAGAAGAAGTATTGTAACAACAGTGACGCCTTATAACCCTGAGCTTATCAGAAAAGCAATCTATCGTGAGCTGAACCGCCAGGGACAGGTATTTTTTCTGCACAACAGAGTCAAGACCATCGAGAAAAAGGCCTGGGAGATTCAAAAGCTGGTCAAAGATGCAAAGGTTACTATCGCACACGGCCAGATGCCCAAAGGCGAACTGGAAAAAGCGATGATTGATTTTGTGTTAGGTGAAACAGATGTGTTGGTGTGCACGACGATTATCGAATCGGGCCTGGATATTCCAAATGCCAACACGATTTTTATAAACGATGCGGACAGGTTCGGCTTAGCAGAGATGCATCAGCTTAGAGGCCGTGTGGGCAGGTACAAACATCGGGCGTATGCGTATATGCTGCTTCCGGTGTCGCGACCTATTACGCCGACCGCAGCGAGGCGGTTAAAAGCTATTGAAGAATACTCGCATTTAGGAGCTGGCTTTAGAATTGCCCTGCGGGATTTGGAGATTCGCGGGGCGGGAAATATATTAGGGCCTGAGCAGTCCGGACATATCCAAACGGTGGGTTATCAGATGTATTGCGAACTGCTTTCCAATGCGGTTAAGCAATTGAAAAACGAGCCGGTTGAACTGATACCAACAGCGACGGTCGATTTGGGCTTTGCTACATATATCCCTAAGAATTATATACCTATTGACCGGCACCGAATGGACGCTTATCGCAAAATCGCTGTTGCAAGGAGCAGCGAGGATTTGAAACAGCTCGAAAGCGAATTAGCTGATATGTATGGGCCGGTGCCGGAGGAGCTCAAGCTGCTTTTGGAATTGGCTGAGCTGCGAATTATGGCAAGCAAACGGGACATAAAGAGCATCGTTGCTTCAGGCCAGGACTTGATTTTTTCATTTGCAAAAGAGCTTGAAGGCAAAGCAAGTTCCCTATTTGCAAATGTCTCCGGCAAAGCCTGCCCCGAGCCAAGTCGGAGGGTA
>JBHIDV010000102.1:0-8434 GCA_046760285.1 Sedimentisphaerales bacterium | reverse complement strand
CAACGGTCTGATACGATTGCGGCTTACGGCAATAATAACATCAAAACGCCATATCTTGATAAACTTGTAGCCAAAGGATTCTGCTTTTACCGCCGAGATCGCAAAGACCGCCGAGAAAATATTCTTTTTAATTTTTTTTCATCTCAGCGTTCTCGGCGGTCTCTGCGGTTAATCTATCGCCGTCGATGCGTAACAAAGCCAGCTGGGCGCTTACCTCTACTTTTCCAGCCGAGACCACCAAGAGCCTTGCGTACCTTTTCCGCCAAAGCCAGCAGTTTCGACCGCCTTTAGCTATTGCTGCGATAGGCCGATTGTCTCTGCAATATCTCTGTTCAGATCCACCAGGCCCATTGCCGATTTTCAATTTTCAATTGGCAATCGACCCCCGCGGCTTCCTGCCGGAAGACAGGAGCGGGGGCCAATCGAAAATTTTCTTAGCACAGTATCGTCTTGCCACCGGCCTTAGCTGATTTGTGACAGGCCAGAACGAGTCTAAGGTTGTGGATGGCCTCAGATGCATCCAGCGGCTTGTTATCAATGATCGAACGGGCATGCTTGGAAATGACCGCCTGGTAGATGTTTTTTACTTCCTTGATTTTGACAATCTCAACGCGCTTAGAAGTGTCGATTTCGAGGCGAATATCCACTGGTTCACCAACGTGACCTGAAAGTTGAAACAGCGTACCATATCCTCGGATAATGCCCTTTGTACCGTAAATCTCATACCCCAAGTTGGTGAGCATACTGGCCAAGCCGCCCCTGGGCTGATTGAATGCTACTCTAACTGTGCCCTGGATTTGATTGTTTAGCTTGAACTGGATGAAGGCGCCGTTCTCAACATTGATATCCAGTGTCTTGGGCGTATATACACATGCAAGAGAATCCACCCGGCTCTCTAACAAGAACTCTGCCATATACAGGCAGTGGCTGGCAACGTCTCCTATAGGACCACCAAGTTCATCTGGGTTGGCACATCGCCATGTTTCGGCCTCTTCTGGCGTAGAGCCATAGAGAAACTCCATATGGAGACAGATGTCGTTTACCTCGCCGATAGAGCCTTGCTTGACTATATCCCTGGCTCTTATGTTATACACGCTGTCGGTCATCATGTGGTCAACC
This sequence comes from Sedimentisphaerales bacterium, assembly GCA_046760285.1. Classification (GTDB taxonomy): domain Bacteria; phylum Planctomycetota; class Phycisphaerae; order Sedimentisphaerales; family Anaerobacaceae; genus JBHIDV01. The sequence goes on along the minus strand of JBHIDV010000102.1, from coordinate 7,315 downwards.
GTGATACTTATGCCGTTTTTCTGCGCCAGGTCCCGGACCTTCTGGGCGTGACTTATGGTCGTGGCGAAGGGTTTTTCCACGATACAATGTTTCTTAGCCTCGATAGCCTGCTCAGCAAGCGGCGCATGCGAGAGATTATTCGTTGCAATAAAGACCGCCTGGAGGTGTGGGTCATTTAACAGCTCTTTAGTTGAGGCATACCATTTCAGGCCTAATGCTGTCGCGGCATCCTTCCGAGCTGGGTTTATGTCTGTTGCACCGATAAGTTCTGCCTCGGGGTGACCATCAAAGCGGGTCCTGTCCAGCCCAAAGCCTTCCTTGGCTATACGATTCTCTGCAATACCACCAAAACCGATGATTCCATATCCAATCTTCTTCATCTTTCGTACCTCGTATCTCGCTTTACTTTTCATGCGCTCATTTTGAGTAGGCCTCAATAACTTTTGCCAGGGCCGCACCAATCTGTTTGCAATCCTCTGGCGTAAACGTTGGAAAAGCGAAGCAAGTAAATGTATGACTCTGATGCCAGACTGCGTTAGGTACCTGCACTTTACTGTAGTCCACGCTCGCGGGGTCTGAGTACTGCTTTGACTTAAATGGAAATCCACTTTTGCCGAAGGCGTTATGCTCTACATAGGCCTTTTCGGTGTGACATTGAGGCCAGAATACGCGCCAGCATGGTGCACCTTCGGCACCGGCTGCCCTGACGAACTGGTCTATGTCGCAACTCATATTCTCAATATCCAATGAAAATGCCAGAACATACCAACCATTCTGCCGTTCCGGCGTATCTATAGGAGTATACTTGACCTGTGGCAGGTCCTTGATAGCATCCATAATAATATGTGCGTTTCGTCTGCGGTTGGGCATATTCCAGGTATCCATCCGTTCAAGCTCCGCTAACCCGATCGCCGATTGCATCTCAGTCATGCGATAGTTCCACCCAACTATGTTGTGTATGTAGGGCAGCTTCTGTTCCAGTTCCAGAAGGTTCAGCCGTTCTTTGACGTCGTAGCCATGGTCGCGAAAGCTGCGTGCATTCCAGGCTAAATCCTCGTCATCTGTCGTGACCATGCCGCCTTCGCCGCCGGTGGTAAAGGTTTTGTTTTGACAGAAGCTGCACGCAGCAATATGGCCAATAGTGCCTGTTTTCTTACCTTTGTAGGAACCACCAAATGCCTCGGCGTTATCTTCGATTACATACAAATTGTGCTTAGCTGCGAATGCCATAATCTTGTCCATATCACAAACGTTGCCATACAGATGCACCGGCATGATCGCTTTTGTACGTTTGTTGACCAGCTTTTCTGCTGACTCAACGCTGATGCAATGGTCGTCAATATTCACATCGGCAAAGCGTGGTATGGCACCTGCCTGCACTATAGAGAAACTGCTGGCAATAAAAGTATAGCTGGGCACGATTACCTCGTCCCCGGGGCCAATACCCAAAGCACTAAGAGCAACGTGCAACGCTGAAGTGCCTGATGATGTGCTGACGGCGAACTTGCTGCCTTGCCAGTCGGCAAATTTCTTCTCAAACTCCATCCCTTTGGGACCGGTCCAGTAGTTTACCTTTCCTGACCTCAGGACTTCTTCGACGGCCTTAATAGCCTGGTCATCAAATTGCGGCCACGTCGTCAACTGATTTGTCACTGTCTTTGGCCCCCCGTCAATTGCAAGTTTGGCTACCATTTTTGTATCCCTTTCTTTTATAGTTGATCGAGCATCTCTAACAAACCGTCCACGATTTTGTCAGCGGCCTGTGTTTCAACCATGTTAGTACCGAGCCATGTCTCATAGCCACCAAGTTCATGTTGGCGGGCTGTCGGCAAATAGCCATAACTGCCGTTGGCATGTGAGATCGTGAACGTTTGGCCAAACGGGCTGTTCTGTTTTATCTCTAATCCAATCTCGGCGAAGACCTCAAACGGTATGGCACAAATGCCAAGACCACCGACACGAAACGCTTGTAGAATCACGCAGACTTCATCCGGTGATTCATCCATCTGCAACGTGCGCCGGGCATATATCTTCTCGCGCTTATGGTACGGCTTAGCATCATCCGGCTTTGCCAGTATTCTGCGGGCGTAGGCCAGTTGCTCTTTTGTCGGCTTGCGGACAGCCAGAGTTAATTCTCTTTGCATCGCACCGAGCTTGACCCAATCGTGAAATTTGATCTGCTGATGTGCCTTGTAAACAGCCCTGGCTACAATGTCTGCGACCTGTTTCATCTTCTCATACGGCGGCCAGCGCTTCTGGCGTTTTTTTAGCCAGTTGATGTTGTTGATATCTCCGCTGGTGCCGTTGGACATAATGCCTACGAAAGGTGGGTCGAGCCGGTCGGCGCCGAGTAGCTGCTGTATTCGGTCGGCAAAAACACCGAAGTAGTCAGCAGAAATCACACTGCCCGCACTTGGACCCACATAATGCAGCGAGTAGTTCGCCACAAGCGCAATTGGTCGACCGTCAGTTGATTGCACTGAGAAAAACGCAACTTCTGGGTCGGTGGGTCCGGCTGCCTTGAGGATATTCGGGTTGCCGCGACCGGGATTCATGACCACCTTGTCCTGGCCGCCGAAAGGATTCGGTGTCGGTGTCCCTGGTTTCATAAAGTAGCGTCGATTGAAAACCTGCGTGGGCTCTTGCACACTGCCCCAGCCGATTCGGGCTGGCTCCAGATTATTAACCGCACGGCGGACCCCGTCAACAATCCGCATCACCAAAAACTTCTGGTAGTCACTTAATTCTTTGTCGTATACAAGCCGATTCGTCCCCCTGGCGCTGATAGACGAATGTGTATGGGTGGCCGACATCATCATATATTCGATTGGGATGCCGGTCTTGGCGTGGATGATTCGTTTAGCGGCATCGAAGACTTCACGTGCTATGCCCAGATTATCACAGATAACAAAAACCAGCTTGGTCTTGCCGTCATCGAGCACCAGGCACCTGGCATACAATTCATCATGTATGTGTTTGGCCGGTGGCGAAGACCAGCCACCTACAATAGGCTCATCGAGAGGCGGCGTAATATTGCTTGCAGCAGCCCCAGCTCGAAATATGCGTTGCGCCTTTGCCTCGCTGGCAAGGTGAGCGTTACTCGCTGACCAAAAGGTTGACAGGCCTGCTATGACCAGCAAAACTATCAGTCTATTATGGATTCTAATCATCATACTGCTCATTCTTTCTCAGTACAATTTTTTTAAACACGGATTTACACAGTTCTTTAAATGTCAATTTTTTAACAGTGTTAATTTGTGTTAATCCGTGTCGTTTTATTTTTTCATTACGCAAGCGGGAGTTTCACAATCTGACCGGTTTCGATGGACCGGTCAATTGCCAGGCAGATTTCATGCGATTTGTAGGCCTCATGGATATTAGCTGTTGGCTCCCTATCATTTATCAGAGCTTCGGCAAGGTCATCCACCATCTCTTTGAAGGGATGATGCACCACATCCCCGCTATCCAGGAATATGGCACTAAAATTCTGCCAGCCCTGTTGTCCAGGATACCATTCTTTGGTGTAAAATTTCTCATTCAATACAGAACCTTTGCTGCCGTGGATTATGATATTCATGACGTAGGGACACTCGTTCTCAAAGCTGCAGCCGGTCTTTCCGATCTTTCCATCTTTGAATTTCACCACCGCCGCATAGGTCGGCTCGTATTCATAGTCTTTCCTATGGCCGAACGTGCCGTACGCAAAGACCTCGTCCACATCGCCACCAAAGTAATACAGAAGGTCCACAGCGTGACAGCCAGCCACCAGACTGGCGGAAGGTCCGTTTTTCCGTGTGTTGGCACCCCAATTCCAGCCGCTCCACCAGGGCCCGATTTCATGATAGTAGTCAACTTCTACGTAGAAAATATCTCCCAGGCCGCCCTTACCTATCATGCTCCGGATGGACTGGATGTGAGAATTCCATCTTGATATGAATCCAACTTGTGATTTCACGCCAGCTTTCACTATAGCATTCATAACCTGCTTTAGCTCCTTGAGATTCATCGCTATTGGCTTTTCAATGACTACGTGTTTGCGCTTTTGTGCGGCACTGACGGCTTGCTTAGCATGCAGAAAATTGGGGGAGCAGAGATCTATAATATCTATATCGTCCCTTTCCAGAAGGGATTCATAGTCATCCAGGATATCACAGTCCAAGCCAAGTTCTTCTTTCTTGGCCTGCGCAGACTGTCGCTTCCGCGAGGCCAGTGCCACCACCTTCATATTTGGATTCCGCATGTAAGCCTTTATATGCTCGCCAGCAACCCAGCCAATTCCAAATATGCCCACACCATAAGTTTTCATTGCACAGCTCCTTATCTGATGAATCTCCGGCTTTTCACTTTGCCAACGTTATTGCGGTCCACCCAGAAATCCCTCGTGAAAGAATACCGGCTGGTAACCATTCTCTGTGGCCCAACGAATAGCAGCATCAAGCCTTTGGGCATGGTCGGGGATGTAGTTTCGGTAGAACGGCCAAAAGTACTGCTCGTGAGTAAACAAATCCATAATCTCTGCTGTATTGGGATCTTTGGAAAGAGCTTCGAGAGTGGGGACAATGCGATCAACAGGCGTATTGTTACACACAATATCCACTTTTGAGAAGACAATGCCGCTGTCAAAGTCCATAAGTGCATCATGTCGTGAGAGATACTCGGAGCGGTTGTCGTCCAGCAGATAATTGACATCCCAGTTGCCGCCAAATCTGCGGAAATAGCCGCTAAGCACGCGAACGCCGCGTTCGGCAAGCGGCTTGAGAGCTGTCGGCTGCACCATGCCCCAGTGAATAACAGTGGGCGGCGAGTAGGTCTGCTCACCAGCGAAGCGAAGTATCTGCTCAGCCACTTTATCCAAATCGGCTATCAGTTTTTCGGCAGGTGCGTACTGATATGGCCGGTCGGGCTTGTCTGCGTATGCGTGGAACGCAAGTTTGAGCCAGTGTGCGTTATCTTTCCACTGGCTTTTGTAACGATCGGGAAATTGTGATAGCTCAAATCCGTCTTCCGTGGCGTAGTAGATGTTAAGGACAAAGCGTGCACCATACTTGGTGTGTAGGTCGCGCAGCATTTTCAAGTAGAAGCAATCAAAAAGTGAATTATACTCTTGCCTTGCAATGTCACGTAGGAAGAAGCTATTGTCATCAATTGAAAATCGGTATCGTGGCTGAGAATACTTGTCCCATACCACTTTTATTCGATGCTCATGATAGCCAAGGCTTCCTTTTGATACGGCTACGATTTCCGTTTCTTTATTGTGAAGAACAACCTCTAAAACAAAGCGGGTCCCGGCGCGCTTAGCTGGCAAGCCGTTGACTATTACCTGCGCACGTAATGGTGCTCGGCCTGCTACGCGAATCTTCAAACCTCCATCGGCTTTTTCTCCGTGCCTGTGGTTTAGTACGGCACCGTGAAATGGCTCCTCAATTAGAATCGAACCAGGGGCTCCTGCGGTACTGACTCTTGAGTTGCCAAGAACCAGACCCGCAGCATTTACCGCGAACGTTTTCAAAAAGCAGCGTCTTCTCATTATAACTCAATTATCCAATCGGCTCAGAGCCAAGTCAACGTTTTTTGGAATATTTTTCATTTTTGGCCCCGGCGGAATGAGAAATCCTAAATCCAAGCACTAAATTCTAAACAAATTAAAATGACTTAAATTCAATATCAAAAATGTCTTGAACATTTGAAATTTGAATTTTGATATTGTTTAGGATTTCGGATTTAGATATTAGGATTTTTTACGGACGAATTCTACTATTGCAAATTTATATGATTCATCGTATGGTTATTGGGGCGAGAATGATGATTAGCAATGTGGTATGAAGCCGACTATATGTAGGCACTAAATCTTGGTAAATTCAAGAAAAGAGGCGAAAGGTAAGAAATAGTAAAGGAGACAGTCATGAAAGACAAAAGAATCAACCGTCGTAACTTTTTGAGGTTGACCGCAGCGGCTGCTGTTGCACCCGGTATGTTGGCATCAACCATCTCACTGGTAAAGGCCGATTCGGAAAAGAAGTTACATAAGGCCGTACTGATAACTATGTTACCTAAGAATCTCTCGGATGTAGAGAAATTCCGCTTAGCCAAGAAGTGCGGCTTTGAGGGAATAGAAGCTCGCTGGCCCATCAAGGACCTTAAGAACATTAAAGCAGCGGCTGAACAAGCCAGGATAGCCAGAGAAGAAGGCCTGCGAGTTCATAGTCTGCTTTATGGCTGGTGGCCGCCATTTACCAATCGGGACCCAAAAGTTGTTCGCAAAAGCATCGAACAAATGCAAGACGCTCTGCGCTGCGCCCAAGCAATGCAGGCCGATGCCGTATTATTGGTTCCCACCCGCGTTACAGAGAATTTCAGCTATCAGGACGCATACAAATGGTCGCAGCAGTACATTGGTAGGTTAATCCCCACAGCGGAAGAAACCGGTGTAATCGTCGCGGTGGAAAACGTATGGAATAAGTTCTTGTTGAGCCCCCTCGAATTTGCTCGTTATATAGATGAATTAGATAGCCCTTGGGTCAGGGCATACTTCGATGTCGGCAACATCATTATTTATGGCTATGCTCAGGATTGGATTCGAACATTGGGCAAAAGAATCATAAAACTTCATCTAAAAGATTTCAAACGCAAGGGATACCAGTGGACGAATCTGCTCGATGGTGATGTCAATTGGCCTGAGGTACGTAAGGCCCTGGGTGAGGTCGGCTTTAGCGGCTGGATGACAGCGGAGTTAAGAAGCGGTGACGAGGCCTACCTTACGGATGTGGCTAAGCGGATAGACCGTATCATTGCCATGAAATAATTCCACCTCCGCTGCTTCGTTGTGCGAAGCCCCTCGTCTTGCTTCGCAAGAAGCAGAGGGGCAAGCAAAACGGCGGGGACAGCAACCTCGCCACAGTTTGACTTAAAGGCAAACAATTAAAATGTAATGGAGATATGCAAATGTCTGACGAGATAATTGGAAAGGTATCAGATTTCTTTGCCCGACCCGTAGTAGCCGCTATCGAGTTAACCGCAGCTTTAAAACTGGGTGATAAGATCCACATCAAGGGTCATACTACTGACCTTGAGCTGACCGTTGACTCAATGCAGATTGACAATGTGCCCGTTGAAGAGGCTAAAGCCGGAGACTCCGTCGGAGTGAAGGTGCCTGAGCGGGTAAGAAAGGGCGATACGGTCTACAAAATTGTCGACTGAGTCGGCCCTTGCGCTCAACAACAGGTCAGGAGCGAAAATTACTTAATTTTTTTGGCAGATGTGTATTTTTCCTGGACGTGAAAGAGCGTACGGCCAAATGGTTGAACGTCCAGGGTGA
>JBHIDV010000101.1:0-8440 GCA_046760285.1 Sedimentisphaerales bacterium | reverse complement strand
CTAGCGAGCCAACTCTATCCCCTACTCCCGCAGCCACGTTGGGATCGATCAATCCCAAATCTCTGATCCGCGCATTGGGATCATTCACATATCCGAAAAGCCCTGTATCGTCTGCCTCTATCCGGACATAAGTAAAGTTCGAAATCGTATGGCCATTACCGTCAAAAGTTCCCGTAAAGGGGATCTTAATACGAATAGGACCAACTTGATTAAAGTCCCAGAAGTTAATTCCTATAATATTGAATTCTCTTCCCCTATAGCTATTCAGATCGATATCGGCCATCAGGTTGAAGTGCTTGTCCCAGTCATTTGGTTCCGCTCCAATGGCATTCATCTGCTCGGCCGTGTAGATTAGGTACGGGTCGTCCACTGTCCCGCTGCCCCCGCCATATTTTGCCTCAGCTGGTCGGCCCAATAAGGAAATGGCAAACAATACAAGTAACAGGCCAAAAGTTTTGCTTAAATTACGCATTTTAGTCCTCCTTCAAAGGAGGAGAGGAATATTTTCCGCATTATCCTTATACAAGCATACGATTTATCGGAACTATAAACAAGATTTTTATACGAAAAATCAAATCACTTGGTCACTTTTGCACTCACAATGACAATCAGCGAAATCTGTGGTTTATTTTAATAGATCCCTCGACTACGCTCGGGATGGCGTCTGTGAAATCTGTGGCCAAAAAATAGAACTTATGTCCGCGAAGGCGTGTACCTGTGTCCGGCAAGTCCGGATTCAAACGATGCCCCAAAATAAGTAAGACGCGGATTAACACAGATTGACACTGATTAAATAAAAATTAAAACAGTGTAAACCCGTGTAAATCTGTGTCTAATTTAGAACAGTGTGCATCCGTGTCTAAAAAATAAAAAAGACTGGAAAAATAATTGCATCTTGTATATCGTATTGCGGCAAAAGATTAACCGCAGAGAACGCAAAGAACGCAGAGAAAAATATTAGAAAAATTAAAAGGGATTCCCGCTTGCGCGGGAATGACAATCAGTGTAATCCGTGAAATCTGTGGTTAAAAAATGCTATGAGATTTATACTTATTGACAAGGTATTATCACTGGAGCAAGGCAAGGTAATTAAAACAGTTAAGAGCCTTTCTTTAGCTGAAGAATATTTAGCAGACCATTTTCCCACCTTTCCCGTGCTGCCGGGCGTGCTGCTGCTGGAAGGATTAATCGAATCGGCCTGCTGGCTGGTCCGCCAGACGGAGAATTTCGTCCACAGTATGATATTGCTTGAACATGCGAAAAATGTAAAATATAGAAGTTTTTTGGCGCCCGGCGCCCAAATAGAATATACTGTTGAGGCTAAAACAATAGAAGAAAAACTCAGCTCTTTCTCAGGCTTTGGCTTATCAGAGGGCCAGCGCATCGTGGAAGCAAGATTTGGGTTGAAGCATTTTAATCTATCTTCGCAAGATTCAAAGATGGCAGCGGTGGACGCGAAGATAATCGAGAACATGAAAAAGCGATGGAAACTGCTGAATAAGTAAAAACTAAACGCAATACGCGATACGATATACGCAATACGAAAGTAGTTGGAGGTAAAAATATGGCAATGAGTCGGGATGAGATATTCAAGGAAGTTCAAGAAGTTTTGGTTGATGCGTTAGGGGTCGACGACGGCGAGGTTACAACTGAAGCGACCTTAATAGGAGACCTGGGAGCGGAAAGCATTGACTTTTTGGACATAGTGTTTCGATTAGAGAAAGCATTCGGAATAAAGATTCCGCGAGAAGAGCTATTTCCGGCTGAAAGCCTGATGAATAACCCTGAATTCGTCAATAATGGCAAATTCACCGAGAAAGGGCTGAATGAACTACGGGATAAAATACCACATACAGATATATCGACATTCAGGAACGACCCTGATATTAACAAATTGGGTGACTTGTTCACCGTTGGGGCGATTGTAAATTACGTTGAGACTAAGTTGAATGCTGCTTAATATTATCTATAAATGTCTTTGAGACGTCGAGACGTTAGCGGCAGGATTGCGAAAAGTAAACCTGCCGTTAACTTTAATGAAGATGCGTTGGATTTGGATAGACAAATTTGTTGAGTTTCACAGCGGCCAACGGGCTGTGGCTGTTAAAAATGTAACCCTTGCTGAGGAGCATCTACATGACCATTTCCCTGGCTTTCCGGTGATGCCGGAGACTTTGATGATTGAGGCAATGGCCCAGACATCCGGAATACTGGTCGGCGAAGCAAAAAACTTTAAGGAAAAAGTTATTCTGGCAAAGATAAAAAAAGCCGTCTTTTTTGATTACGTAAAGCCGGGCGATACCATAAAATTAGAAGCCCAAATCGAGTCTATTACTCCTGAGGCGGCCAGTACAACCGGCAAGATTACCTGTGCAAAAAGGCTAATCGCTGAGATAGATTTGATGTTTAGTCATATAGACCAGAACCTGGCAGGAAAAAAATTCCCAGAAGAAAACTTCGTATTTACCGGCACATTCGAGTCACTTCTACGAGACGTACTTTTGAGCGGTGCCAGCCCCAGCCAGCCGGGGTCGGAGCAAGACTAATGGATTTAACTGGCGTAGTAATAACCGGCCTTGGTGCGATAAGCCCACTTGGATTAACCGTTAATGATATGTGGGCCGGTCTCTGTGCCGGTAAATGCGGGATAGACAAAATTACAGCATTTGACCCAGCGGGATTTGGCTGCCAGTTGGCCGGTCAGGTCCCAGATTATAAAGTACAACAATATGTGCCGAGGACCTATCGCAAAGCGGTTAAACTTATGTGCCGGGACATTGAACTGGCAGTTATAGCTGCCAACGAGGCACTGACTGACAGCGGCCTTATTACAAAGGGCATCGACCCGGAAAACGTCAATGTCCAGCCAGAGCGCATGGCAATCAATGTGGGTGCAGGCCTTATAGGCTGTGACCTGGTTGAGTTAGCTAATGCGGTAGCAGTCAGTATTACTGATGGTAAGTTTGACATTCAAAAATGGGGCAAAGATGGTATAGAGCTGGTGCCACCATTATGGTTATTGAAGTATCTGCCCAATATGCTGGCCTGTCATATAAGTATTATTCATGATATTCAAGGGCCGAGCAATTCTATAACCTGTGGTGAAGCAGGTGCACATTTGGCGATAAATGAGGCAGCTCAGGTTGTTGCGCGTGGCGACAGCGATATCGCATTGGCTGGCGGTGCAGAAGCAAAGGTTAATCCGATGGATGTCACCCGTCAGTGTCTACTAAAAAGAGCCACCACCGAAAACAATCATGAGCCAGCCTCTGCGTGCAGACCTTTTGACGCTGATGCTAAAGGTTCGGTTTTCGGCGAAGGCGCTGGAATGGTCGTATTGGAGAATCTGGAAAAGGCCCAAAGACGAGGGGCAAAAATTTATGCTGAAATAGTTGGGACCGGCCAAAGCAACAGTATCAATCCACTGTACGAGCGCCTTGAGCCGGACGGCTCTGGGTTACAGATAGCGATCGAGAAAGCGATAGCAGAGGCACAAATACAGCCTGATGACTTGGACTTAATTATTCCTCATGGGACAGGGATACCTGGCGATGACTTAGCTGAGGCAAGAGCTATCCAGGCTGCTCTGGGCAAAGCAGCGATAAAGACAGCAGTCTGGCCGACCAAAAGTATGCTGAGCAATACCGGCGCCGCAAGTGGGGCGCTTGATGTTATCGCTGCGGTTTGTGCGATGACAGAAGGCAAGATACCTGCTGCGAAGAATTGTGATAGGAAAGCTGATGGCTGTAATCTAAATATTATAAAACAATTGGAGCAAAAAACAATCCGTTACGCGTTGTGCTGCAGTTATACATTCGGTGGACAAACCGCTGCCGTAGTGCTGAAAACCTTTAATAGCGATATATCGGGCTAAATGACGCAAAAAAACACAACACAGAGAGTGGTAATAACCGGCATGGGCATGGTCTGTCCTCTGGGACATGATGTGGAAACTGTCTGGCAGGCCATGCTGGCAGGCAGAAGTGGAGTGGCAAAAACCACTATTTTCGACGCCTCTACGTTTCCTTCGACCTTCGATGCCGAGGTCAAAAATTATGACTTTACTAAGTATACAAAAAATCCACAGCTTCACAAACACAGCAACCGAGGCTCCGGCTTTGCTATTGGCGCAGCGGTTCAAGCTTGCAGGCAAGCAAGAATAGATATCGAAACCAGCGAGCCGACCGATAAGATAGACCGCAAAAGATTGGGCATTTATTTGGGAGCAGGTGAAGGGTCGGTGGACAATGATGTATTTTTCGCCGCGTTAGTGCAAGCTTGGGACGCAAACAAAAAGGAAATGGATTGGGGCAAGTGGGCACAGGTAGCTTTCGGCCGGATGGACGCAATGGCCGAGCTGGAACAGGAGCCGAATATGCCGGCTGCTCATATCGCCATGCTCACAGGGGCACGAGGGCCGACCAGAAGCTGTCTTACCGCCTGTGCCGCCAGCACGCAAGCTGTCGGCGAGGCGACAATGCTGATTCGCAAAGGTGATGCAGAGGTGATGATTGCCGGCGGTACGCACTCGATGATACATCCGTTGGGCCTTACCGGCTTTAACCGTCTTACCGCACTATCGACAAGAAATGATAGTCCCGAAACCGCATCAAGGCCATTTACCGCCAGCAGGGACGGCTTCATTCTTGGTGAGGGGGCAGCGATTCTAATTCTTGAATCTTTAAGCTCAGCGAAAAAAAGAGGCGTGGAAATCTTAGCTGAAGTTATCGGCTATGGTAGCAGCTCGGATGCGTTCCGCATTACTGATATGCACGAAGAGGCCAGAGGACCAATACAAGCAATGACTGCGGCTCTTGCCGACGCAGGTATCAGCTACAAAGATGTAGATTACATAAGCACTCACGGAACAAGCACCATGGAAAACGATTCGATAGAGACTATAGCTATCAAGGCAGTATTTAGAGAAGAGGCAAAAAACATCCCTGCCAGCAGTGTCAAGAGCATGTTTGGTCATTTAATTGGCGCAGCCGGAGCTGCTGAACTGATTACGTGCGTTTTGGCAATACGAGACAATATTGTCCCGCCGACCATAAACCTGAACGACCCCGACCCTGCCCTTGACCTGGATTATGTGCCGAATAAGCCACGAAAACATCAGGTTAATGTGGCGATGAATGAGTCTTTCGGCTTCGGTGGGCAGAATAATGTCGTAATTGTAAAAAGATACGAAGAAAAATAAACTCAGCCACAAGGGGCACAGAGAAAGTCTAAAAGAGTGGATTCCTGCTCCCCCGCTCATGCGGGGACAATTCCTGCTTTCGCAGGAATGACAATACTATGGTCGACATTAAACAAATACGTGAGAATCCAGAAAAGTTCAAAAATGCCTGTGAAGTTAAAGGATTTGTAGTGGACATCGATAGATTGCTCGAAGTCTATGAGCAATTGGCGAGGTCTAAAAAAGAACTTCAGCAAATTCTTACTGAAAAAAATCGTATTGGCAAATCCATTCCAAAACTTTCAGGCAAAGAGAAACAATCCGCATTATCTGAGCTTTCCGAATTGAAAAAAACCGAAGCTTGGCATAATGAGAAGGTCAAGGAACTCCAGCCGGAATTTGATGAATTGATGCTGCTGGTTCCGCAGCCAGCAGACGAAGATGTGCCGATTGGTAAGGACGATACAGAAAATGTTGAGATAAGAAGAGAGGGCAAGGTAAGGCAGTTCGACTTCGAGCCTAAAGACCACATACAGTTGGGGCTGGCTCTGGGAATTATTGACATCGAGCGTGGCGTTAAATTAGCAGGGACAAGAAACTACATCTTAAAAGGTGACGGGGCACTATTGCACTGGGCTGTTCTGCGATTCGCGATAGACTTTATGGTCGATAAAGAGTATGTGCCGTTTTCGGTGCCGGTTCTTATGAAGGACGACACAATGACCGGCACTGGTTTTTTCCCGGGCGCAGAAGTCCAAACTTACCGGATGGAAAAAGACCAGCTCAATTTAGCTGGAACCGCGGAGGTGCCGCTGACAGCTTATCGCATGGGCGAGATTCTAAGCGCCGACGAGCTGCCATTAAAATATGTGGCACTATCAAGCTGCTTCAGGCGCGAAGCTGGCGCAGCAGGTAAAGATACATACGGCCTTTACAGAATTCATCAGTTTGACAAAGTTGAGCAGGTGGTTATTTGTGAAAACAGTGTAGAACAGAGCCATAAATTCCACGATGAAATTTTGGCCAACGCTGAGGCGGTAATGCAAAAACTGGAGCTGCCCTACCGAGTAGTGAATGTATGCACCGGTGATCTGGGAAGGGGCCAGGCTAAAAAATACGATATTGAGGCTTGGATGCCCTCGCGAGGTAACTACTGTGAAACACACAGCGCAAGCAAGTTCTATGAGTTTCAAGCAAGGCGAATGAATTTACGGTACAGGAAAAGCAAATCGCAAATCGCAAATCGCAAATCGCAAATTAATTTTTGTCATACGTTAAATAATACCGTAATTGCCTCACCGCGAGTATTGATACCAATTTTAGAGCTTTACCAGAATTCCGACGGCTCGATTACAATACCAAAAGTGCTCCGCCCCTATATGAACGGCAAAGAAAAAATAACGAAGACGTGAGTCTTGAGATTTGGCTTGCCAGAGGTGGTCTAAGAAATAGCAGATGAGGAAGGTATTATGCGCAAAGTAACTTTGTTCCTCCATGCAGTACTACTCATAGTAACTGTTGGCAGTTTCGGTTATTCAAAGAGGGACCCCGCTTTGCGGGAACCCACTTATGATGTAGTGATAACATCAGGCCAGATCTACGATGGTTCCGGCGGAGCATCATATGTTGCAGATGTCGGAATTAAAGATGCTTATATCGCGGCTATTGGGCAGCTCCAGCCGGATGCAGATGTGGTAATCGACGCGCAAGGTCTTGCAGTTGCTCCAGGCTTTATCAACATGCTAAGCTGGGCCAACGAATCTCTTATAGAAGATGGCAGATCGCAAAGCGATATTCGTCAGGGAGTAACTCTCGAAGTTATGGGCGAAGGATGGTCAATGGGGCCTCTTAACGAAAAGATGAAGCGAGAGATGATCAGGTCTCAGGGAGACATCAAATTCAGCATAGAATGGACTACACTTGGAGAATATCTCGAATATCTTGTAAGAAAAGGAGTATCGACCAACGTAGCCTCTTTTGTGGGAGCAACGACTGTCCGTGTTTATGCCGTTGGATATGAAGACGGTCGGCCAACTTCAAGACAACTTAAGCAGATGCGTAAATTAGTAGGTCAGGCAATGCAAGAGGGAGCACTGGGTGTTAGTTCAGCGCTAATTTATGCTCCCGGCTTCTATGCTCGTACTGATGAGCTAATAGCTCTTGCGGAAGTGGCGAGTGAATATGGCGGAATGTATATTTCGCACATCCGTAGCGAGGGCAACCACCTGCTTGAAGCGTTGGATGAATTTATAACCATTGCACGAAAGGCAAATGTTGCCGCTGAACTGTATCACATGAAAGCTGCCGGTAAATCAAATTGGCATAAACTTGAGGCTATGATTGAAAAGATTGAAAAGACACGGGCTGAAGGTCTCAAAATCACAGCAGATATGTATACCTATACGGCAGGTGCAACGGGTCTCGATGCTGCAATGCCTCCCTGGGTCCAGGCTGGCGGACACCAGGCGTGGGTGGCGCGACTCAAAAATCCAAGAATCAGGCGGCGGGTTTTGAAGGAGATGACTACGCCTACCAAGGAATGGGAAAATTTATATCTTTTAGCAGGCACGCCGGAAAATGTTCTCTTAGTGGGGTTCAAAAACGAAAGGCTCAAACATCTTACCGGCAAAACACTTGGCCAAGTCGCCAAGATGAGAGGAAAATCACCGGCAGAAACTGCAATCGACCTTGTTATTGAAGATGACAGCCGTGTGGGAACGGTCTACTTTTTAATGTCGCAAGAAAATCTGAAAAGGCAGATTAAGCTGCCCTGGGTTAGCTTTTGTTCAGATGCAGCATCTCTGGCCCCTGAGGGGGTCTTCTTAAAATCAAATCCACATCCCCGTGCATACGGCAGCTTTGCCCGGCTTCTTGGCAAATACGTTCGCCAGGAAAAGGTCATCAAGTTGGCTGAGGCCATCAGGCGTTTGACTTCACTTCCAGCAGATAATCTCAAACTTGACCGGCGGGGGAGACTTGAAAAAGGATATTACGCAGATATTGTCATTTTCGATCCTGAGTCAATTATCGACCATGCGACCTTTGAAAAACCGCATCAGTATGCAACAGGTGTAGTCCATGTTTTTGTAAATGGCATACAGGTGCTAAAAGACGGCGAACATACCGGTGCTAAGGCTGGTCGCGTTGTGCGTGGACCAGGATGGAAAAAGTAGGGTGGGGCTTGCGGCCTTCGCAACCGCTACGGCTTCGGATTTCGATATTTTTCGCTGCGCAGCGCCTAAAAAAATCAGGTTATCAGGA
>JBHIDV010000100.1:0-8510 GCA_046760285.1 Sedimentisphaerales bacterium | reverse complement strand
TTTAAAAAACCTGTAAGTCAAATGATGAAATGCACTTGACAAAGAACGCGCTTTCAGAGATGACATAAACGCAAATTTTAACCACAATTGGTCTTACCGGGCATGGTTCAAATAGCACCGATTCTGGGTAACATTGATTTGTAGCTCCATAGTGTGTGGCAGCCTCAAATCTCCCCGCCTACGCGGGGACAAGCTGGCCCCTGCAGAAGCAGGGGGATTTGGGGATGGTTACGCCACCGATTGACAGTAGAACTGCAGCCGCCTTTAACTACGAGAGTAGCTCAGAAATATCATCGTCCGCTGGCTCATCCATCTCGACCGGCTTATAACCGGGCTGCTTTGATTTTTCCACCTCTTGCTTAAAGGCGATTATAACTTTTTCTTGAATTTTCCTGCGGCATTCTGCATTAATCGGATGAGCGATGTCGGCGTGCAGCTTCATTCTGCCTTTGAAATCCTTTCTCGCCCGGTTTTCCGAAAGAGCAGCGCCGCAGTTGTTACAAAATTTGGCTCTGAGATGGTTTTTACCTCCACATTTCTCACAATGGTCGCTCATTTTTCTGGAAGGCATAGCCACGAAAAGACCGGTGGTACCTTCGATGACTTTGATGTCGCGAACCACAAACTCATTATCCATTGTTACTGAGCAAAAAGCTTTTAACCTGTCATCTTTGTTGTTCACTAATTTGACTCTGACCTCACTGATTTCCATTTTCTTAGCCTCGCTTAAAAGTCGGGTCTCCGTCCCCGCTTCTGCGGGGACAAGCTGGTCCCTGCAAAAGCAGGGGCGGGAACCCTTCACCATCTATTGTTACTCACGATAATGCTTTTGCAGCCGATCTTTTCTTTAAGTTTGTCCCTGTATGCTCTGAGTTTTTCTACATCCCCATCTTCGATTATATAAAATATAGCTGAACCACTGCCGCTCAGGCATACAGGCCTGATACCCAACGATTCAATCTTTGTTTTCAGTTCGGCCAAGTCTTTTACCAAGCTGCAACAACTTGTAAGCAACATATTTGCGCACATTTTAGCCACTAAATCAATCCTGTTTTGCTCGATATAGCTGTTTATTCGAGTACTAAGCTTTTGGTAGAGTGGCCAATCTGCTCGGTAATTATCGTAAGCCTTTTTTGTAGAAACACTTACGTTTGGAAGTATTAATAGAGCCAGAAAGTTAAATTTTTTATTTAATTTTTTGATTTTTTCGCCTTTTCCTCTGCACAAAGCCAGCGGCCCATCCAAAAAGAAAGCTACATCGCTGCCCAAAGGTGGTGCTAATTTACGAAGTTGGCGATGGGGCAAATTAATATCCAGATATTTGTTCAGCCCCATAAGGGTCGCTGCTGCATCGCTGCTGGCTGAGCCCAGCCCCGACCCTGCAGGAATGTTTTTGGTCAGAGTAATCCTGATGTCGGCCCATGCCCTGCAAGCATTCATAAACGCTTTAGCAGCTTGGTAGACCAGATTCTCTTTGCCCACAGGTGCCCAGTTCGGCCCTTTGCAGATAAGTTCAATGTCAGCTTTTAGGCCTGGCTCGATGAGGATTTCATCGTAGAAGTTTATCTTGGCCATTACGGTTTCTATTTCGTGAAAACCATCCGGCCGTTTGCCAGCTATGAGCAGAGACAGATTTATCTTTGCAGGTGCTCGTACTAATATGCTGTGGTTGATGATTTCAAATTGTTCTTTGTCAGACATCCTTATGAGCGTTTAGTAACTCGAGCAGTTCTTTGAAGTCTGGCTGAACTTCCATAGTACTGACTTCTTAAATATTCTACCGCTGCAATGCGCTGCTGCGGTGTTTTACGCAACCAGTAGTTTAGGTCATCCTTTATCTTTGACCACTTTTGAAGAGAATATTTATGTACAACTTTCTCAATCATATTATGATAGTATGCTAAAACAATTTTGCCCTGAGGTAAAGAATATTTTAGAATCTCCAATATCGAAAAGGGATTTTGAATGGTGAAGTGATGTAGGATAAATGGACGAATCGAAATCGAAAAAGGAAAAGCCACAGAGGACACAGAGGCCCACAGAGATAAAAAATAATTAGCCACAGATTTCACAGATTAACACAGATGAAAAAATATAAATCAGTGTTAATCCGTGTCTAAAATAGTAAACAGTGTAAATCGGTATCAAAAAAAGAAAAAGCTACAGAGGGAAAAAGATGAAAAAAAGAGTGAGTAAACGGCCTGGCAAAAATGTTTCTGAAAAAGCCCAGCAGGCTCTCACGAAAATTGCAGAGCTAACAGATGTGTTCTGCGGAAAATACCTTAATGAAGAATATCGAGAGCTCTGCGAAGAAATGGCGACTTTGCTTTATGCTGGAGGTTTGCCGATCGAATCGGGAAGACCCGCCAGTTGGGCCAGTGGGATAGTCCACGCCCTTGGGTGGGTCAACTTTCTGCAAGACCCCAGTCTATCCCCGCATATGGCCTCCAGCGAAGTAGCAAAGGGATTCGGCGTGTCGCAAGAGACCATGCTGGCCAAATCAAGAATAATCCGCGACGAGCTTGACCTGTTCCCGATGGACCCTCAATGGTGTCTGCCCAGCCTGCTTAAAGATAATCCGCTGGCCTGGATGGTTAGCATCAAAGGATTCATAACAGATGCCCGTTACCTGCCGCGAGAAATGCAACAAGAAGCCTATCGCTTGGGCCTTATACCTTACATTCCAGCCGATGAGCAGAAACACCCGCCTAAATCTGACGCAGAGCCGAAAGTCATAAAATTTCCTCCTGGACAGAACAGCACTTCCAGGCCCAAATCTCCAATGAAGCCGGAGTACGATGGACCTACTCTGTTTGATGGATTGAAGCAATGAGGAATATCGAATGTCGAACATCGAACCGTTGAGCAGCGAATCGACCGGCAAGCGACGAGCAACAAGCGACGATTTTGTTACCTGGTGGCACTGGCACAGGCGCTTATATAATTGGGTAATTCATTTTGCAGATACTCCACACGGAGAAAGAGCGCTGTTTTTACTCAGCTTCGCTGAGTCGAGTTTTTTCCCTGTGCCCCCAGACGTCCTGCTTGCTCCGCTGGCATTAGGCGCGCCAAAGAAATGGGCCAGATTCGCTTTTGCCTGTTCTATAGCTTCTGTGCTCGGCGGAATTCTGGGCTACTGCATAGGGATGTTCGTCTGGTCGATGATTGGTCAATGGGCTTACGCTCACTTGGGGGCGATTGGCTTGACAGAGGCAAATTTTGCCAAATTTGCAGCCCTGTATGATAAATACGATTTCTGGATAGTTTTTACCTGCGGCTTTACGCCGCTACCGTATAAGGTTTGCACCATCTCTGCTGGCGTGGCGCGAATCAGCTTCTTAGGTTTTCTTATCGCCTCTACAGTCAGCCGGTCGGCGAGATTTTTTCTGATAGCGGGCCTTATGGGCTGGAAAGGCGAAAGAATTCGGCCCATAATTGAAAGATATTTCAATTGGTTCTCGCTGGCATTCGCGGTACTATTGATTGGTGGATTTCTGGTGATAAAATGGCTGCATTAAGATAAACCCCCAGTAGAACTGGGGGCTAAATAGCTCTAAAACATTGAGTAATATATGAATGATGTTCAAAAACAAACACTGCTAACCGTTGCTCGTGACACCGTTGAGGCGGTTATCACCGGTGGGCCGACCCCGAAGCCACAATCGGACGACCCTGAGCTAAATGCCCACTGCGGCTGCTTTGTGACATTGAAAAACAAGGGCCGATTGCGAGGCTGTATCGGCCAATTCACCTCTGAAAAACGACTGATTGAGTTGGTGGTCGATATGGCAAAGGCCTCTGCAACCGGTGACCCACGCTTTTTCGCCAACCCTATAACGCCCGGCGAATTAAATGAGCTGGATATCGAGATATCGGTTCTGTCGCCGTTGCAGCAGACTGATGACCCATTAAGTCTACGGCTCGGAATTGATGGTATCTACATAAAAAAAGGAGCTGCTTCAGGTTGTTTTCTGCCGCAGGTTGCCACCGAGACCGGCTGGAGCAAAGAGGAATTTCTCTCGTACTGCTGTGCACACAAAGCCGGCCTTGCCGCCGACGCCTGGCGTGACCCGGACACTGAGGTTTACTTATTCACCGCTGAGGTCTTTGGTTCGCCATTCAGAGAAATTTAAGCAGGGAGAAGACAACTGTGTCGGTATCTGTTATTTTAGCTTCGGCTTCGCCCCGGCGGAAACAGTTGTTAGCTGAAGCTGGCTATGAATTCACCTCCGTTATCCCAGATATCAACGAATCGGCTTTTCCTATCGTTGGTGTCACTGCCAGCGAATATGCAAAGCGTCTGGCCTTAGCTAAAGCAAAAAGCGTTGCTGAAAAACACCCAGACAGCCTGGTCATCGGTGCCGATACGGTGGTTGATTTCAATGGCCAAATTATTGGTAAACCTGCCGATGCCAAAGAAGCTGAGCAGATTACGAAAAAGTTGTTCAGCAAACCTCATCAGGTGATAACGGCTATTGCCATTGTTAGATTAAGTGACAATACCGAATTAGTGGCCAGTGACAGTACGACGGTTTATCCGAAGAAATTGACCGCTGAGCAAATCGCTGAGCATATCAAAAGCAGCACCTGGCGAGACAAAGCCGGCGCCTATGCCATAAAAGAGGTAGGCGATGAGTTTATCGAAAGAATCGAGGGCAGTCTGACAAACGTAATGGGCCTGCCTATGGAATTATTGCAGCAGTTATTGAACCAACTATTGATTTGACTAAACCGGGCAACAAAATGGAGCAAAACATTGCTTTTGAGCCAAAAGCCTGTAGAAATATAGATATGGAACAATTAAAAAAGTTGTCCATCCTTTCCGTTTAGTGTATTCTGGGTATACGGGAGCAATACTATGAAACGCTTGATAGTTTATATCCTACTGGTTTTGCAAATCGTATTGGCAGTGGATGCGGCTGAGCTGCCCGCAACCAAGCTGTATACTAATAGTCTCGGCATGAAATTTGTGCGCATCGAGCCGGGTACGTTCAAGATGGGGTATGGTCAGGCAGCAGCTCTGTCCGATGAGATCTTAAATGCCACAGAACATAATGGCAGAAATATAAAGCTCTCAGCATTTGGCCGATTCGGTGATTACGATGAGCATCCCACGCATGAGGTTACGATTAGTAAGCCTTTCTATATGAGCGTCACCGAGGTCACCAATGCCCAGTATGAGAAATTTGACCCGCTTCATATGCATGTTCGGGGCAAAAGAGGCTTTTCGATAGATAATGATGAGGCGGTCGTTTTCGTCAGTTGGTATGAGGCTAAGGCGTTTTGTGATTGGCTGAGCAAAAAAGAAGGATTGCCTTATCGTCTGCCTACCGAGGCCGAATGGGAATACGCCTGCCGGGCAGGGACAGCTACCCAATTCTTTACCGGTGACATATTGCCTAATGAATTTCTAAAAAACCCGGGTAATAGCTGGTATCCGTGCCCCACGCACGGTCGGGGCAGAGAAGAAGTAGTGCCGCTTCACGTTGGCAAAACCAGGCCCAACCCATGGGGTCTATACGATATGCACGGAAATGTGGAGGAGTGGTGCCTTGATTGGTATGGCCCTTACGAAAAGCAGTATCAGATAGACCCGGTTGGTCGCATTGACGGCGATTTTAAGGTAACTCGCGGCGGCAGTCACGGGACCGTTGCTTATTATCTGCGCTCGGCTAATCGGATGGGGACATTGCCCCAAGATAAGTCCTTTATGATTGGATTTCGGGTAGTGCTGGGCAAGATGCCGAAAACTAAGCCGCTGCCCAAGATACCTAAGCCTCCGTATCAGCGGAAAGTCAAGCAGGATATTCCGCCCGACGTTGTTTCGGCCCGTGACCCGGATAAACCCTATTTTTGCGGTCCCCGCAATTACGTCAAGATTCCGGCTGGTTCAAATGGGCCTTTGTTTTCAGCACATAATCACGACCCAGCCATCGTTGAATGTCCCAATGGTGACCTTCTTGCCATCTGGTACACCTGCGTCTCCGAGAGAGGCCGAGAACTGGGCTTGGCGGCCAGTCGTCTGCGGTACGGACAGGGTGAATGGGAGCTAGCATCACCGTTCTGGGACGCTCCCGACCGCAACGACCATGCGCCAGCTTTATGGCGTGACGGGGGCAAAATTTACCATTTCGTCGGGCTATCGACCGCCGCCACCTGGGGGCCCTTGGCCGTCGTTATGCGGACTTCGACCGACAATGGCGCCACCTGGGCCAAAGCACGATTGATTGTGCCGGAGCATCAGAGACGAAATCAGGTTGCAGAATCGGTGTTTCGAACCCAGCAAGGCTACATTGTGCTGGCCTGCGATGCCACTCCGGCAGGCCGTGGCGGCACGGCCTTACATATCAGCAAAGACAACGGCCAGACCTGGAGTGACCCGGGTGGCACCATCGCTGGCATCCACGCCGGCGTGGCACAGCTTGATGACGGCAGGCTGATTGCCTTTGGCCGAGGCGACAATATTGATGGCCAGATGCCCAAGAGTATTTCCACTGATATGGGCAAAACCTGGACGTATATCGCCAGTGGTTTTCCCCCAATAGGCGGTGGACAGCGGCTGGTACT
This sequence comes from Sedimentisphaerales bacterium, assembly GCA_046760285.1. Lineage (GTDB taxonomy): Bacteria > Planctomycetota > Phycisphaerae > Sedimentisphaerales > Anaerobacaceae > JBHIDV01. The sequence continues at coordinate 1,943 of JBHIDV010000100.1, read as the reverse complement.
TTTGCGGCTCAGAGAAGGACCGCTGTTTTTTGCTTCTTTCGCCAACGGCAGACCTGCCGTAATGGTTACCGATGTCTCCGGCAAGAAAAGAGCGGTGCGGGGACTGTTCGCTGCTCTTTCTTATGATGGAGGCCAAACCTGGCCTTACGTCCGTCTTATAACCGACGATGGTCCTAAGCGCAAGGCCAAGACCAGTGATGGGCGGGAATTTACTATGAGCCGGACCACTGCTGAGCCGAGAGGTTATTTATCCGTCTGCCAGGGACAAAATGGACTGATTCACTTAATAAGTAGTTGGAATCATTACGTTTTCAATCTAAAGTGGCTCCAAACTCCGCCGCCAGCTATAGATTAGACAGAAAGGTTAACCGTCGCCGTGCCGGTGACGGCTAAACATAGAACCTGTGAACATGAAATCAAACTCGAAGATGTTACCCAGACCGTTACGCGGCATAATCCCGCCGATGGTGACGCCGCTTCTGGACCAAGACAGTCTGGATGTAGCTGGTCTGGAGCAGCTGATCGAGCACATCCTTGCCGGCGGCGTGCATGGCCTATTTATCCTGGGGACAACTGGTGAGGCGCCAAGTCTCAGTTATCGGCTGCGGTATGAACTAATCGAACGTGTCTGCGGACAGGTTAAAGGGCGGGTGCCGGTATTGGTTGGGATTACTGACACATCCTTCGTGGAATCAGTGAAAATGGCGTGCAAAGCAAGGGACGCTGGCGCGCAGGCAGTGGTATTGGCGCCGCCGTATTATTTTCCTGCGGGGCAGGCAGAACTAATTGAGTACCTCAAGCATTTAACGCTTGAACTGCCGCTACCGCTGTTTTTGTATAACATGCCCAGCTACACCAAAGCAGTCTTCGAGCCTGAGACCGTGCAGGCGGCAGCAAATATCGCTGGCATTGTGGGATTAAAGGACAGTTCTGGCGATATGATCTATTTCCATCGGCTTCTGTCTCTGCTAAAGGACTACAAGGATTTCACGCTTTTGATGGGGCCGGAAGAGCTGCTTGCTGAAGCGGTTGTGTTGGGTGGGCATGGCGGTGTGTGTGGAGGGGCTAACCTCGTTCCGCAACTTTACGTCGATTTGTACAATGCAGCGTGCTCAAGAGATCTGGCTAAGATCGGATCTCTGCACAAAAAGGTGATGCAGATTAGCAACACCATCTATAGCGTGGGCAGATACGAGTCGAGTTATCTGAAAGGCATAAAGTGTGCGCTTTCGTGTATGGGTATTTGCAGCGATTTCTTAGCTGAACCGTTTCACCGTTTTCGCCGTGCGGAGCGCAACGTGATTCGCCGGCACCTAAAAGAGTTGGGGATAATGTAAAAACGTAGCAGAGCTTTGGCCAAGTCGATAGACTATGCAGGGAAAGCTTGCCACAGTTGATATTGGTATTCTTTTTCTCTATTGCTGCGTGCTCGTGGCAATGGGTGCCTACTACAAGCGCAAATCTCGCACGGCGGAACAGTTCATGGTGGCGGACCGTTCTATTCCCGCCTGGGCCGCCGGACTGGCGGTAATGAGCGCTTATACCAGCAGTATTTCCTACATTGCTACGCCAGGCAAGGCCTTTGACAGCAACTGGCATCCGATTATTTTTTCGCTTTGCATCTTCCCAGTAGCTTGGCTGGTTTGCAAATACGCTGTGCCATATTATCGAAAAACCCAACTCATCTCCGTTTACTCATTTCTGGAGGATAGACTCGGCTCCTGGGGACGAGTGTATGCGGCTCTGGCATTTGTGCTGTATATGATCGGGCGCGTTGCCGTAATTCTTTACTTGGCCAGCCTGTTGGTAGGTACGTTTGTTCCATGGAACATAGCTGTGGTGATTATAGTCATCGGCGGCCTTACCATTATTTATACACTGCTGGGCGGAATGGAGGCCGTGATTTGGACCGACGTTATGCAATCGGTGATTATGATTGCAGG
>JBHIDV010000099.1:0-8542 GCA_046760285.1 Sedimentisphaerales bacterium | reverse complement strand
GTGACACTTTAACAACAAGCAGTCCCTTATCGGGTAGACTAACATCGAGTCCGCGGATTAACTCACCGCCCAGGCGAGCTAACTCATCCTTTCCCATACACAAATGGTACAAGCGAGCAGGCTCTACTGTGAACCATTCTGGAAATTCGTTGAGACGTGGGTAGTTGACCGGCATGTTGAAATGGGCTTTGTGCCGGGCATAATCAAAGTGCACGCGACCTCGCCAGGGTTTATTAGTTTCAACCGTGACTATGAGTTGGTCGCCCTGGCGGACGGCCCCAAGTAAAAGGTCCTCTCTCCACGGCTCCAGCCAGGTCCCTTGCGATTTCATGAACGCGTACATCAAGGCAGTGCGGACGTAGTTGCCGTCTCCGTACCAATCCTCAATAATTCCATCAGGCCGCTGACGCCGCAAAAATCGAGTGACGCACTCATCGAGCACCTCAAACATTCGGTCATTCGGTAAGCGGTTCAAAAAGACGAGCGCGCTTTCGATAGCGTCCGAATAGGCGTTTGAGCCGTAGCCTCGGCCGCTACCGGCTGGGTCGTCAAGGTAGGCCGGCTTGTCGGTAACGGCCTTCAACGCTCGCTTGGTCGCCGACAGAAATCGCTGCTCACCGGTAATTAAATAGGTTGTATAAACAGCGTTGAATAGGTAGCCCCAACAATGGGCGTGCCGCTTATCGAGTATCTGGCGAGTGGATGGCGCAATTGCTGAATACCATACGCCATCCTCGTTGAGGCCCACATCCAGCAAGGTATGGATTAGCTCGGACATCGGCTTTTTGAACTTCGCATACTTTGGGTGTTTGCTCTGCTTGAGGTAGAGGACGATCTCGGAGAGTCCCCCGACGATTTCGTTGCCGTGGTCGGAAAACCGGAACCTGTCTGATGCGGGCTTGCCCGCTGACAAATCCCACTGGTGAACCGGCAGGCCGTTAGATTCAGGTATTACCTGCTCGAAATAGAACTCCGCGATGCTAATCGCCTGGTCAATGTAGCGCCGCTCGCCGGTCAGATAGGAGAGCCGTGCGAGTGCCTGCAGGAATTCGCCGTTCACCTCGCAACTTAATGATGGCAGTCGCCCAAAACGCGACTCATACGGCGCATGCGCGATTATGTCATCCACTATGCCAACCATGCGGTCGAACCAGGGGGTATGTCCCAGCAGCTCGGTCAGCGGCAGCAGCCCATCCTTAACGTACTCGCACGAGCCGAAGATCAAACGGTTTAGAGCAAGCTGCTCGTGAAGGAAGCCTTTCCCACCCGGCTGCACATCGTCCGACAGCATTCCCACACGCGTGGAGTAAAGGACCTCGTTGCGTAGAATCTCAAACATTTCATTTTCGTAGACAGGCCGGTCGGTGTAGTATGCAGCCATAACTAAGAAGGGGTAAAGATCGGCAGCCGAATTCCTAACGGTCCAGGTCATGTTACCTTTGGAATTCGGTAGCAGCCGCGTGACCGGATCCATCCGCTTTACATACGCATGCAGGACTCTTCGGCTGCGCAGAAGCGCCTCTTGCGCGGCCACACCGTTACGCCGTGCCGCCTCAACGGCCTCGCGACAAAAGTTGTCCGCTGTCACTGAAGCAGTCAACGTGAGCCAAATGAATGTCGAATGGGCGGTAACGTGCCAGAGCGTCAATAGTGTGCTCCTTCCATAGCATTGAATAATAACTTGATGAGTCTGTTGTGCTGTGAGAAATCGGGTACAATAATATGTGCGCCGGCTTTGACCAATCGAGTGCGTTTTTCGATATTTAAGCCGTGCCGGCGAATCTCATCGCTGGCGATGCCGATAGCAATACCATCCCGCTTTCGGCACTCGCGAAGTTCCACAGGGCCGTCACCAAAGACAGCTAACTCGGGACCCTGCAGATTATTTTCCGTCATTATTCTTTCGATAACCATCTTCTTAGAATACTTGGTGACGTCACCGACAGCCCCGTAGATTCTGCCATTAAAAAGCTCTGCGTAGCCAAGTGCGTCGGATTCTGCGATTACATCTTGGCGGTCTGTCCCGCTCGCCAAGTAGAGTTTTATGCCTCTTTGTCGCAGGGTTTTTAGAAAGACAGGCGCTCCTTTGATGGTATAGTCATTGATGTCGAGTTCGCCGCGTTTGAGTTTCTCGATTCGCTGATTAACAAGCTCGTACAGATGCTTGTTGTAGATTTCCTTGTAGCCGAATTTGTCGAGGATTTTATCAGCCGGAACAATCCCAAATTCCTTGACTACTTCCACCAGCGCTTCCATCTGTACAATCGTTTGAACACCGGTGGATTTGTCGATGTAGTCGATAACGCGGTTTCGCACCTTATGGTAAAGGGTTTCGTCAGCGGTCTCGTACTTATCGCCCAAAATAGCCCTAATCATCACCGGGGCCATTATTTTTTCCCAGCCTTGCCTTAGCGTACTTATAGTGCCATCGTTGTCAAATACAGCGTGTTTTATCCGGCCGAGCGGCACTGACTCGTAGCATAACTCTATTTCGGTATCATCGAAATAACGGGCTTTGCGTCGGTCAGAGGCAAGTTCAGGCTGGTAGATATAATCAGCGTCTCTGCCGAGGTCGAGGATTTCATCACCGCAGGCAGTACCGGTCTGGAACAACTTCTGAACGGTCACGGCAGCAGCAAAGTTGGCGAACTCGGCTGCCTCCGCAGGCGGAATACCTGCACCAAGGCATAAGGCCAATGCGCTTGTCACGGTGTCCCCGGCTCCCACAGGATCGAGCTTTTTTATTAACTGAATACCCGGGACTTCGTGGACGCCTTCGGAATCAACGGTTATGATACCTCGTGGACCACGTGTCAGAAATACCGGTTTGTTGAATTGCTGATAGAGATTGCGGGCATACTTTTTCACGTCTTCTAATTGCAGAACATCGTCTAATTTGACATCCACGTTATTTAGCCGGGCCGCTTCCAAGTCATTTGTCTTGCGGTAAATATACCTGAACTTATGGCCATAATGCCTGGTATCAAGTAGAACTACCTGGTCAGAGAACTTCTCGAATAGGACATTAGCTTTTTCTATGAAAGATTCGTTGGTGATGCTGCCGGGGACCTGCTGGTTAACAATCAAAGCATCTGCGCTTTGTAGAACGCTTTGGATACCTTTAAGTAAGGCTTTATCGGTTGCCTCGGTTCGTCTATTCAAGAAGCCGAAGTCAATTCGGGGTTGTTCATTGCCTTCAAGATATGGCTTGCCGAAGGTTACGGTATCAAAATTTTCCTTTTGAACGACAAGATAGGTTGTATCAACACCCAACTGGTGAAGTCGCTGGGTCAATTCTCTGCCGAAAATATCATCTCCTATGACACCTATGACCTGTATGCTGGCTGGCTCAAGGGCAGCAAGGTTGGCGACTACATTCGACGCACCGCCGAGCGAATAATAATGTTTGCTAACCGCCTGCGCGGGCAGGCCGGTTTCCACCGAGACTTCCGAGCCGCGAGGGTCAAGTATCCAATAAGCATCAAGACAGAAGTCGCCATAGACTGCTATTTTTACGTTTTTAATCCGGGTCAGGATTTCCTTGATGCGCTGCTCATTCATTATTGAGGCCCTTTTAGCTACAGACTATCTAAAATCATTTTGTAGAGTAACGGAAATGTTTGCTTCTGGTCGCTCTGTATATAGTAACCTTTGCCCGCAAAGGCCTGAGGGATGCGTGTTACCACGCTCTTTTGGTCGCGGAAGTAATAACCTGGTGAAGATTCATCGGTCATCTGGTTAGGGTCGTAGTCGCGCAGGTCAAAGTCAGCGGTAACGATGTTCCGGGGGACATTACCGGTGTTGGCAGCCATGGAGACAGCTTTTAGAAAGACTTCCGGGCCGGTAACAGCACTGGCGATGTTCAAAAATACGCCGCCATTTGTAAGGGCGGCTACTTCATTTGTAAAGATAAGGAAATCTCTGCTGGAGCAACCACCTTTCGCCTGACCGTCGAAAGATGGATGCTGGTCGGTTACATCCGTGCCTATGCCAGCATGAACAGTGAACGGGATATCATTTTTATAACATGCAGCTAAAACACTTACTTCAGGATGAAGAAAATGGTCAAACAAATTCACGCCTTCGAGCCCAGATAGAACTTGCTGACGGAAATCTTCGTCACAAAGCATTTTACCCAGTGCTTCTCCAAAGCCAAGCTTTTGCTGATTGCCGACGGATATAGCAGCATTGATATATGCGAATTCGTAGGCCATGCCAAATTCACCTTTGCCCAGAGCATTAGGGACGTTTTCGCTGGTTTGGCCTATCAGCGCCAGCTCGAAATCATGGATGGCGGTGGCGGCATTGCCGGCCACGAGAGTAACCGCACCATGCTTGATAAGGTCGATTAGCAGCAGAGACAGGCCATTTTTTATTAGATGCGCACCGGTAAAAAGGACCACAGGTGAGCCGGCCTTTCGGGCAGAAACTATGGCCTGGGCAATGGTCTGCAGACGGGTGCGTATTTCGTTAGATAATTTTGTATCGAGCCTATGGACATCAGCAGGCGATACCAGGCCTTTTAACGTCACTTTATTAGTTCGCCGGCTGACCGGATACGTATTGATTTTGTTAGGGTCGAAGATTTTATACTTGCCTTTATAGTCCATATATTGGTCTTTATTTTGGTGCTGCCTTCAATAACTTCTCAAGGCGGTGAATACATTGTATCATGCAACGAATGGTGTGATAATTGACCTTCCAGGAATGGCTCATGTGTGTCCAGATAGGTTTGCCTTCTCTGGTCAGTAGCGGCCACCATTCACCGACAGGATGATTTATCATCTTATCAAAAACAAAACGATGCACGTTTTCATAGGCCGGCCAGTATTCTTCAGGCCCGAACCGCAGACATGCTTCCAGCATACCAATCATAACCTCTGCCTGCTGCCAGAACTCTTTGTCTGTGTCGTAAACGCCGCCGGAATGTGGGCCCTCCACGTAGACGCCACCATACTCGGAATCGATGCCGTTTTTCATTCCGTGGTCCATAGCTTTTTTGATGATGTCGGCATATTCGTCCCAGCCTGTGCCCAAAATATCTGTGGCGTGAGCAAGCAGCCAGGCAAACTCGACGTTGTGCCCGGCTGAGGTGTTATCCTCTGCGTGGGGCTTTTGTCCGGTGTCCTCAAAACGGTCCCAGCCCCAGACGATGTCAAATTTTATCTGCGGTGCGACTTGCCAATCAGGCGTGAACTGCGGGATGCCGGTGGCATATTGGGGATGCAAAATTCTTTTTATCAGAATATCTATATCTTCCAGTAATGTTCGGCGGTGTATACTCTGGCCGGTGCATTCATATAGGTTGGTAAAGGCCTCCATAAGGTGCATGTGGACGTCGAGCGTTTTTCTATCTCCGCCCTGGCTGGCCGGACCACAAAGGTCCCAGTTCCGCTCAAACATCTCAAAATAGCCGCCGTACATGGTGTCAGCACAATGCTTCTTGACCAGGTCAAAAGTCTTCTCAGCATACTGCTGCCCTCGCGGGTCGTGCGTAGCCATGGTGTATTCGCTCAGGCAATACATTGCAAAGCTCAGGCCATAGAGGATTTTTTTGTCGATGGCGACATTGCCTTTTCGGTCGACGGTCCAGAAGAATCCGCCGTGTTGATTGTCCCACATTTTATTGATGAGAAAATCAACGCCGTGCTTGGCGTATTCTGCGCATTTGCCATCGCCGTAACCAGCACGATGGGCTGCGGACATGGTGTAAACCGTACGGGTCTGAGCGATTAGAGATTTTTCGTCTTCGCCGCTGTCATTGCCGTCCTTGTCGAAATGCGTAATGAAGCCGCCGTTTTTATCATCCTTGCAGCGGTCCAGCCAGAAGGGCAGCAGTTCTGTGGTAAGATGCTTTTTACAGTCTTCGAGATAAGCAGATATTTGTTTTGCGTTAATAGCCATCGGACGAGCCTCCTTACAAAATATTTACGATTTTAACCGCAGATTTCACGGATTCACACGGAAAATGATAATAAATAAGAATCTGTGTAATCCGCCTAATCCGCGGTTTCAGGTTCGGCCGGTCGCATTATAACGAGAACGCCCGTCAACGGCAAGGCCGATTAGATACTTGATATTCGATACTGGATACTTGTGTGAGAATTTCATCCTTTGCCGCTGGTATTATGTTGATAAACATGCTATCATTCATACAAGTTCGCAACCGTAAAATATGCAGGAATTTAGGAATGGAGATTTACAAATGAAACGGCGTGATTTTATTAGAACTGTTGGGTTTGGCGCGGCAGGTGTGGCTTTATCCGGATGTACACGGTCGCTGGGCAAGCTCGGCTCCAGAGTGAGCAATGAAAAGCCGAATATTATTTTTATCCTGGCAGACGATTTGGGTTATGCAGACCTGGGCTGCTATGGACAAGACAAGATAAGAACCCCCAACCTTGACCGGCTGGCAGCGCAGGGCATGAAGTTTACTCAGCATTACTCCGGCAGCCCGGTATGCGCACCTTCACGTTGCGCTCTGATGACGGGCAAACATACCGGCCACGCTCAAATCCGCAGTAACAAACAGGTCGGCGGTAAAGAAGGCTGGCAGTTAGGCTCAACCATCGGTGGTCAGTGGCCGCTAAAAGCTGGCACCATCACGATAGCTAAGATTCTACAAGACGCAGGCTACGCCACCGGGGCATTTGGAAAGTGGGGTCTCGGCCGAGTCGGTACCACCGGTGACCCGAATAAGCAGGGCTTTGACCACTTCTTCGGCTATATCTGCCAACGCCAGGCACATACCTATTATCCCAACCACCTCTGGCGGGACGGCAAAGTACAATGGCTCGAAGCCAACAAAAACGGCAAACAGCAGGTCTATTCACACGACCTGATAGCTGACGAAGCCTTGAAGTTCATCAAAGCCAATAAGGATAGGCCTTTCTTTCTCTATGTACCATTTACTATAGTCCACGTGGCGCTTCATGTGCCTGAAGATTCACTGAGCCAGTACAAAGGCAAATGGCCGGACCCGCCCTACAAAGGCGACAGAGGATATTTCCCTCACCCGCATCCTCGAGCCTGCTACGCAGCTATGATAACCCGAATGGATAGAGACGTGGGCCGGATTATGGCCCTGCTCAAAGAACTGGGTCTTGATGATAATACGCTGGTCATGTTTTCCAGCGACAACGGCCCCACGCTTGCCGGAGGAGCGGACGCCACGTTTTTTGAAAGTGCTGGGCCTTTGCGGGGCCTCAAGGGCACCGTTTATGAAGGTGGCATACGTGTGCCATTTATTGCTCGTTGGCGAGGCAAAATCAAAGCTGGCAGTATTACTAACCACGTCTCAGCGTTCTGGGATTTTTTACCTACCTGCTGTGAACTGTTAGGTCAAGACCCTCCCAGTGACATTGATGGCATCTCGATGCTGCCGACCTTGTTAGGCAAGCCCCAAAAGCAGAAAAAGCATGAATATCTTTACTGGGAATTGCGTGGCCAACAAGCGGTGCGAATGGGCGACTGGAAAGCCGTCCGTACAAAGCCGAACCGCAAGATTGAACTGTATAATCTAAAGAAAGATATTGGTGAGCAGCATGACGTAGCTGAGAAGCACCCGGAAATCGTGGCAAAAATCGCTGACATCTTCAAGAACGGCAGAACCAAGTCGGATGTATTTCCCTTGCCCAAAGCAAGGTCTTGATCTGTTTAGCTGGTGAGTCCTAAATATTAAAGAAATGTAATGCCTGCCAAATTGGCACCGGATAAAAGTTTCACTGTCCGTAACTGCTTTTTATTTCTACACTTATAATTTTAGCTTATTTGGGCACGCCATTTGCACTTCAACTATAATGCAATAACGAATGATTAGTTTTTGAAGGAATCTGGCTATGAAATTCGACAAATTCACATTGAAAGCTCAGGAGGCATTAGCGACCGCTCAGCAGATGGCGATGGCTAAATCACATACGGTTCTGTCACCGTTGCATCTATTGAGTGCTCTTTGCAGCGATGAAACTGGCGTGGTGATTATGATTCTGAAAAAGATTGGCGCTAATGTCTCACGGCTCAGAGAGATGATAGAAAGTGAGCTCGCTCGGTTGCCGCAGGGCCAGAGTGGCGGCCAGATTATGCCCGACCCGGCCTTAAATCAGGTTGTTCTGGATGCCCAAAACAGAGCCGATGCTATGGGCGATGAATATCTAAGCGTCGAGCATCTGTTTCTTTCGCTGGCGCAGATTGCCAGCGATGCCAAGGAGATTTTGAGCCTTAACTCAATTACGCCTGAACAAATTGAAAGTGCTCTAAAAGAGATTCGCGGCGGCGAAAAGGTAACCGACCAAACCCCGGAAGACAAATATAAAGCTCTGGAGCGTTACGGGATTGACCTATTGGAAATGGCCCGGAGGGGAAAACTTGACCCTGTTATTGGCAGAGACGAAGAAATCCGTCGATGTATGCAGGTTCTTAACCGCCGAACCAAAAATAACCCGGTATTGATTGGTGAGCCGGGCGTGGGGAAGACCGCCATCGTTGAGGGCCTTGCTCAGCGGATAGTGGCAGGTGATGTCCCTGCCGGTTTAAAAAACAAAAG
>JBHIDV010000098.1:0-8556 GCA_046760285.1 Sedimentisphaerales bacterium | reverse complement strand
GTTTAATGGCGACGTAATCGATACTCCCTCCTACGCCTATCGAGACTTCAGGAATCCAAAGAATCTCGTAGTCCATCGTGAGACCTCCAAAGTGTCTCTCCTGAATTGCCTGGAATACAGAACTCAGATTAAAACGCTGTGGACAGATAATAACAGGTTTATAGCCATTGTAGAAGCTGCTTGAGCACCCAACACTACAAATCCCTACTTTGATGTGAGGTTCACTTTTTCTGGGCTTGTTGCATGTGGTCTTTAGGAACGGACAATATTGAAGTTTGCGGGCCGATTGGGCTTCTGCTGTGTCGTCTGTAAACGGGTAACCAAAAATCTCGGTGGGAAATTGCCTAATCGATGGCTCTGGCTTTTAACCTATCCTATTGGACGAGTTCAAGATACATTACTACTGGTTCCTTTGTACTATCCAGGTTTTTTTTCGATAAACTCGTCGTAATCAATTCTTTTGTTTTTGGGCCTGCAATAGTTCTTGAATCTTCGCCATATCACTTTATGAAAAACTTGAGATTCTTTTTGTATAGCTTTGCAAATTGTGATAGCTGAACCACATCGACTCGGTACTGCCCAGACTCGATTTTGGAGACAAAAGATTGGGTTATTCCTAAGAACTGGGCTACCTGTTTTTGCGTGAAGTGCGCCTTCTCTCTTGCCTCTCTGAGGCGCGAGACAACGTATCTATACTCTTCCGAATAGATGGTTTTACGCAGAGCCATCAAAAGGAATCGTAATATAGACGTATTAATATTCCAAATTGGAATATTTCTGGTTTTGATAACCTGCGTGGATACCCTGAAATGATGCTAATTTTTCACCCATTGGTCCAACCAGTCAAGCACTGTTTCGTGCCAGAGAACTGAATTGGCCGGCTTCTGCACCCAGTGACCCTCGTCAGGAAAATATAACAGCTTGCTGGGAATGCCCAAACGCTGAAGAGCGTTGAATGTCCCCAATCCCTGCGTATCGGCCACCCGAAAGTCCAAAGCTCCGTGTATGACCAGCATCGGCGTCCGCCAGTTCTTGACAAAATTTACCGGATTGTGCTTCTCATAACTTTCCGGATTGTCCCAGGGCGTGCCGAGATGGTCCCACTCCGGAAACCACAACTCTTCGGTGTCAAAGTAAGCCATCCGCTCATCGAGATTGCCATCGTGATTGACCAAACATCGGAAGCGGTCCGGCCAATTACCCGCTATCCAGTTAATCATATAGCCGCCGAAAGAAGCACCCAGGCCAGCCACTCTTTCACCATCCATCCAGGGATAGCGCTGCAAAGCAGCGGCCAGTCCTTTCTTCAGGTCTTCCAGCGGTTTTCCGCCCCAGTCGCCACGGATGGAATCGCAAAACGCCTGGCCGTACCCGACCGAGCCGTGAAAGTCCACCATCACCGCAGCGTAGCCTGCTGCCGCATAGACCTGCGGGTTCCAGCGGTAATGAAAAGTATTGCCGAAAGAACCTTGAGGCCCTCCGTGTATCAAAAAAGCTACCGGATATTTTTTATTCGGGTCAAAATCCACGGGCTTTACCACGTAACAGTAAACCGTCTCATCATTCCAGCCGGCGAAAGAAAACTGCTCGAATTCACCCATACGGACCGCAGCCAGTTTCTCGGCGTTGATATTGGTGATTTGATGTACATCGCTGCCATCGGGCTTAATCGAATACAGCTCGACCGGTGATTGCAGGTTCTTTAGGCCGAAGATAATCCTGCCATTGGCCACGCCGGGCGAACTAACGCTGCCGTATTTGACGATAGTGCGGACTCTGCCGGTCTTTACATCGATGGCGAACAGTGACCTCTGGCCGGTATTCGCTGCTGTGGCGTAGATGGTTTTGCTGTCGGCTGACCAGGCCAGCGCCGAGGGACTGCGGTCCCAGTTCTGCGTCAAAACTCGCTCCTTGCCGTTTGGCCAAGACCGCAGGACGATTCGAAAGCGGTCGGACTCATAACCTGGCCGGGACATCGCAAGATAAGCTAAAGTCTTGCCGTCCGGCGAGAATACAGGATGAGTATCCCAGGCCTGGTTTTTCTCGGTCAAACATTTGGGCGGTTCAGAGCCGTCAATTGGCGCTAAATAGAGGTCAAAGTCCGTCGACCACGGCTCTTCTCTTCCGACATCGCGGGCGGTGAAGATAATGCTGTTGCCATCCGGAGTGAATGTGATTTCCGCTGGCCCGCCAAACGGTTTGGAAGGTGTATCAGCATCCATATTAAACATAACATCAATTGGCTCTGCGCTGCCATCTGCCGACATCACAAAAAGGTGTGAGCGTCTTCCATCTTTCCATGTATCCCAGTGCCGGACAAAGATGCGGTCGTAGATTCGGCCGGTCGCCTTTTTTCGTTCGATCTCATCGAGCCGGTCTTTTGTATCTGCTGCGTTGCAATCGGGATAAACCTCCATCGTAAAAGCGAGGTTTCTGCCATCAGGTGAGACGACTAAATTTGAAACATCGAGAGGCTCATCGGTGATTTGTTCAGCTTCTCCGCCGTCGATTCGGATTCGCCAGACCTGCGACGAGTCAGATCTGCTGGACAGAAAATAGACGGTCTTACTATCCGGTGCCCAGCGGGGATTGGAATCGCTTGCCGAATGAGAAGTCAAACGACGAAGATTTGTCCCATCGCTGCCTACGAGCCATAGGTCGGTTCGGCCTTTATTTGCTTCGAGGTCGGTTTTTCGCAGTACAAAAACAATCCAGTTGCCCCGCACTAATTGTCCCTCGGCGCAAGACCCGTCTTGCTGCAGGTTGGCAGCCGAGGCGCTGGTGCAATTAGTGCGGGGGGAGACCTGTGGGTCGGAGATTCTATCCATCGCCAACATATCATAGACCGAAAACGGATGCATTTTGTCAGCCGGTGCCGCTGCGAGAGTTTGGACAACAACGCACAAAATAAAAAACACAGTCCTAAGACGCATAATTTTCTCCTTGTTAAAAACCCCCACGTAAAACGTGGGGCTAAATATTTAGCCCCGTGTTTCACACGGGGTCATTTACTATCAAGTGTAATAGGGATATCCAGCCAGAAGGTTGAGCCTTTACCCACCTGGCTTTCTAAGCCGATATTGCCTGCGAGCATGGTAGCTAATTCCTTGCTGATGGTAAGTCCCAGGCCGCTGCCGGATGACTGTTGGGTCATAGAGCCATCGACCTGCTGGAATTTTTCAAATATCTTTTCGCGGTCAACTTCCGCAATTCCGCAGCCGGTATCAGTTACCGCAATCCGAACCATTCGGCTGGCCGGCGAAGTCTGCCGGGACGGATCGATTTGCGAATTTTCCAGTGGAGCAAAGCCCGCTCGAATCTCAATCCTGCCGCGCTGTGGCGTGAATTTTACCGCATTACTCAAAAAATTATATAGTATCTGCTGGACCTTGCCGGCATCTGTCATAAGAGGCGGCAGTTCAGGGTCGGTCAGAACTTTGACTTTGATTTTCTTTTTCTTTGTCGCCAGCGCCAACGTTGCCACCGCCGTGTTGATAAGCTCGCCCGCAGAGGTTTTTTCTATATGCAATTCTATCTTTCCCGCCTGAGTTTTTGCCAGATCCAGCAGGTCATTAATCATGCTCAGCAGCCTATTTCCACTGGTTATAATATTCTCAGCGTACCTTCGGGTCTTGTCCCCGGTTAGGATGCCGGGCTTTTCCCGCAAGACCTGGGCAAAGCCCAGTATGGCATTGAGCGGCGTTCTGAACTCATGGGAGATATTGGCTAAGAATTCGCTCTTTAGTTTGTTGGCCTTGAATAGCTCGATATTCCGCTCGGAAAGTTCTGCTATTTTGGCATCGAGTTGTTTGTTTGCCTGTCGCAGTTTTTCCTGCGCCCCTTGCAGGCCGTCCAGCATATTGTTAAAGGCCTCCGCCAGTTTTTCATATTCGTCACCGGTCTGTATGGCGCTTCTTATATCGAGATTGCCCTCGGCGACATTATTTGCCATAGCTCGCAGTTGGCGGATAGGCCGCAGGATTACCCGCTGGGTGATCCAATAAAAGGCCACGATGGCACCGGTGCCGGCTATTAGTCCAGCCACACATATCCAGACCCAATTTAGAAGGATGGTCTTACTGATTTCGCCGGCGGGACGCTGAATAATTACTGCGCCTATCAACTGATTTGGTGAAAAAGCACTGGCCGAACCCTGCTGATTATGACAGCTTATGCAGTTATCAGTTGCCCTGAAGATTCTTACATAGTTGCTCAGATAAACGCCGTTTCTTTTCTCAAACCTAATTATGTCATCCCTGCCTTGCTCTGCCTTCACAGATTCAATTATCTGTTTCTGCTTATCGGGGACCCCGCTTTGCGGGAATCCCTCGGCATTTTCTTTGGTGAAACGAATCCAGCGCAGGCGGGGATTGTTTACGTCCAGGACCTGTCCGGTATTGTCCAAAGGCGCCAGAGCTGCTTGGCTGAAATCTTTGAGTTGAAAATGTTGCCTGAACAGCAGTGTCTGGGCTTCGGCTCGGCTGGCATCCAAAGAAGATTTTTTTGTAAGCTGCCGCATCCAGATATAGGGCAGAATAAGTGCCAGCACTAAGGTAAACACTACCGCCACTCCGAACGTAAGCTGACACTTTTTCGCTAAGGAAAGAGGCGATAACCGCAACAACTCTAAAAGTCTTGGCCAAATGTGGCTTAAATTAATACGCATCGTATCCTGTTCTCTGGTATAGTTCGGCTCTTATTTTCGGCAAGGCCTGCGGATATTTTTTCTTCATAAAATCTATCAGCTTTTCTCTGACTTCGCAACGCAGGCTCCAGGCAGTGGAGGCATCCGCGGCACTCATAAGGGCCCTTAACTCAACTGTACGCTCAGAAGTATTGGTGACCTGCAAGACGCAGACCTTGCCATCCCAAAGCTGTGAATTTTTCAGAATACGGCCAAGTTCTTCTCTGACAGAGTCAATGGGAACCGTATGGTCAACGTAGATATACACGGTGCCCAGTATATCTGCGGTGACACGCGTCCAGTTTTGAAAGGGCTTCTCGATAAAGTAAGTAATGGGGACAATCAGCCTTCTGAGGTCCCAGATTTTTACCACCACGTATGTTAAGGTGATCTCTTCGATTCGGCCCCATTCATTCTCCACTATAACTACGTCGTCTACGCGGATGGGTTGGGTAAAAGCAATCTGAAGGCCGGCTATAAATGTCCCTATAGTTCGCTGAGCAGCCATACCCACAACAATACCGATGATTCCCGCAGAGGCTAAGATGGTGGTGCCGAGCTGCCGGACTTTGGGGAAGGTCATCAACATCGTTGCCAGTGCGATAATACTTACCACGATTACTACTATTCGCTTCAGGACTCTTAGCTGGGTATGGATTTTACGAGCTCTAAGATTATCTTTTACGCCGACTTCAAAACGGCTGACGACATAGTCCTGCAGCACGTACACTGCTTTAATTAACAGCCATGACATCGCAGCAATAAGAAGTAAACTGAGGATGTGATTTACACTCGCCAATGTTTTCTCGGGCGCTGCAGCCGGCAGAGCTAAACGAATCGCAAAGATAACAATAGTCCACTGTAATGGCCGATAGCAGTGCCTGACCATTGAATCATCGATGATGCTACCGGTGCGTTGAGCAATTTTTCGCAGTATTTTGAGGAACAAAAAATGGCCTATCAGGCCCACCAGAACGGGTACGCCCACCAGCCAAGCTACTGTTTTCCAGCTTTGTAAAAGTTCCAACATTTTATCCCTCCTGATAATCAGTTGAAGGGACCCCGCAATAAATTGCGGGGCTAAATATTTTTACCTTCGCCGGTATCGTGCTCAATTGCGTGCAGGTGTCTTTGTGTTCGCAGGTTCAATTCGTCAAGCTGCCTTTGGTCAACCTCGCCGGGCGCATCCGTTAAGAGACACTGACCTCGCTGGGTCTTCGGAAATGCAATGACATCTCGAATATTGTCGGTGCCCGTAAGCAGCATAATCAATCTATCCAGGCCGATGGCTATGCCGCCGTGTGGCGGAGCACCATGTTCTAAAGCTCTCAAGAAGAATCCAAACTGTTGTTCTGCTTGCTGCTTTGAGATAGCCAGCAGCTCAAAGACTTTTTGCTGAACCTTTGGGTCGTGGATACGAATGCTGCCGCCGCCGATTTCTGAGCCGTTGACCACGATATCGTAAGCCTGTGAGCGAACACCGGCTGGGTCGGTTTCGAGCTTGTCCAAATCCTCCGGCACCGGCGCGGTGAATGGATGGTGCAGTGAGTCGAAACGCCTCTGGTTCTCATTCCACTCGAACAGCGGAAAGCCCACCACCCAGACAAACTCAAAACTTTTTTCGTCATAAAGCTTTAGTTCCCGGGCCAGTTTGCACCGCAGCGGAGCTAAAGCCTTGTTGACGATTTGCTCCTTGTCAGCAACAAACAGCAGCAAATCGCCGTCTTTAGCGCCGAAGCGCTCGGTCAACTGCTGCTGTAACTCGTCACTGAAGTATTTGCCCAGGCCTCCGACGAACAGGAGCCTGCCGTTTTCCTTCTTGAGTCTGGCCCAGGCCAGTCCTTTGGCGCCGTAGTCAGCCACAAAATCGGTGAGCGTCTTTTCGATGTCACTTCGGGAGTATTTTTCACCTGCCGGCGCGCAAAGCCCCTTGACAATTCCGCCTTTGTCGATTGCTGAAGTAAATACGTTGAAGGAGCTCTGTTTGGCAATATCGGATATGTCCTTTAGCTTCATATCGAACCGCAAATCCGGCCTGTCAGTTCCGTAATCAGCCATAGCGTCTTTATAAGCTATCCGCCGCATCGGCGCAGCTACATCGACATCCAGAATTTGTTTCCAGATTTTGGCGATAAGATTTTCGTGCACGCCGATGACATCATTACTATCCACAAAGCTCATCTCGACGTCGATTTGCGTGAATTCAGCCTGTCGGTCGGCCCGGGGGTCTTCGTCACGGAAGCAGCGAACTATCTGAAAGTATTTATCGACGCCGCTGACCATCAGGATTTGCTTGAAAAGCTGCGGCGATTGAGGCAGTGCATAAAAGCAATTCTTGTGCAGTCTGCTGGGCACGAGGAAATCTCTTGCGCCTTCCGGCGTGCTCTTGGCCAACATCGGCGTCTCAATCTCCCAGAAGCCCAATCGGTCGAAATAGTCCCGCACGATTTTGGTTACGCGATGGCGTGTATGAAGTTTCTGCTGCATCTGGGGCCGACGCAGGTCTATATATCGGCTGGCCAGGCGAAGCTCCTCACTGGTCTTTTCGGCGCTATCTATTTCAAATGGCGGGGTCTTGGAGACATTGAGGATTTCCAGTTGCTGAACAGAGACTTCGATTTGGCCGGTCGGCAGCTTGGGATTGGCCATGCCTTCGCTTCTGGGCTGGACAATACCTTTAGCTGCTATCACCCATTCGCAGCGGATGGTCCTGGCTAATTTGTGGGCTTCGGGCTGAGTTTCGGGGTTAAAGACCAATTGGGTCAGGCCTTCTCTATCGCGCAGGTCGATGAAGACGAGGTTGCCGTGGTCGCGGTAGGACTGCACCCAGCCAGCCAGAGTGACCTTTTTGCTGGCATCATCCAGCCGAAGCTGCCCGCAAGTATGTGTTCTTTTTAGCATAAGAATATCCCTAACGATTCAAGAATGAGTACTGCCAATTACTACGACACCATTCTGGCGATTTCCTCAATGAATTAGTCCAGCGACTTCCATGAGGTCGTAAATCAGTCGAGCCTTACGTGCTGCTTCATCAGGAGCCAACGCATCTTGAGCGGAAAGCTTCTGATATTGCTTGTTATGAATTCTCTCCTGAAAAACAACCGCACTAAGTGAACAATTAGCCAGGACAAAAGAAAGGGCTTCTTCGCTGCACATGCCGCTTTTAAGCAAAAGCCGGAACATATTGTCAAAAGTGTAAACCTCATACGCGATATAAAGGCCGGCAGAATCCTTTGGAAACTTTCTGAGAAATAGCATACCGCCTTTCATTGCGCATACACCTCACACTTGCAAAGGTATTTGCATTTGTTCTCTCTTTAGGTGTGAATGTAGTTCCAGGTAGCCCAGTACCCTAGAACCAAGTGTTGTCAATACGACGCGGTCATACGCAGACTTGGACAACCTCATCCTCTCGGCTAAATCAAGCTCCTCACACTGGTTGCAGGTGAACAGGAGGAGTTCTCTTACAGTGGTCCATTTGTAGGTTTTGCCAAACAGAAAATTCACGAACTCTAATTTTTCCTTGTCCTGTGGAGTGCTTGCCTTTGGCAGCCAATCTCCCCCTGTAAGATGAACAAATCGCAAAAAATAGTATATGTTCACTTTACTTTTCGTGAAGATTCCGTTGGTCAGAACTTCTAATAGGACCCTTTTTTGCCCCGTGCTTAAATCTGGCATCGTAGCCGCTGACTGAATTATCTCAGCGTTGTAATTATCCCTAAAACGCACGCCATAGTCAGTTAGCGCGAAGAGTCCACCCGGCTGTTGTTCGATCAACTCAAAATACTTTGCCAGATTACTGTAGACACCATAGCTGGTTCTCGATCTGAAGCCACTCCTTACCTTCCCGAATGCCAGGCTATCCCTACCTT
>JBHIDV010000097.1:0-8565 GCA_046760285.1 Sedimentisphaerales bacterium | reverse complement strand
AAAGATGTTGAAGGTGTTTTCGGCGACGGCAAATGGCGGCTGCTTAAGGCCATCGATACCGCTGGGTCGCTAAAGAAAGCCAGTGGGTCGCAGTGCATAAGCTATCGAAAAGCATGGGGAGACCTGAAAAAAGCGCAGGAGGCTTTAGGTATCGCGCTGGTGGAGAAACAGCGAGGAGGCAATAGGGGTGGTCGGACCATCGTAACTGAACAGGGCAAGAAATGGGTCAAAGCCTACACTAAATTTCGTAGTGATATTGAAAAGGCAGTAGAAAAGGCCTTCCAAGAGCATATCAAGAGACTTGTAAAGTGAGAAAGGTAACAAAGGTCATTCTAATTATTCTGGCTGTGGGCTTTTTGGCGCTGGGTGGGTTTATGACTCGTTCAGGTCGCGATTCACAGCGGTTGATCATTTTTCATGCCGGTAGTCTCACCGTTCCTTTCAAACAGATATGCGAAGAATTCAACAGGCATTATCCCCACATAAAAATTGTACGCGAAGTGGCAGGCAGTCGAGTTTGTGCCCGCAAAATTGCAGACCTGCATAGGCCCTGCGACATCATAGCTTCCGCGGACTACACCGTAATAGATAGCTTACTGATTCCTGAATATGCAGACTTCAATATTAGGTTCGCCAGCAACGAAATGGTTATTGCCTTTCGGCAAGACTCCCATAGTGCTAACGAAATCAGCAAAGACAATTGGCCCGATATTTTGCTGAAAAAAGATGTCACCTTCGGCAGGTCTGAGCCAAATGCGGATCCGTGTGGGTATCGGACTGTTATGGTGATAATGCTTGCTGAAAAGTTTTATAACAAGCCGGGCCTGGCCGACGAGATGTTGGCGAAAGACCAAAAATACATCCGCCCCAAGCAAGTCGATTTATTAGCACTTTTGGAGGTAAAAGAGCTCGATTACATCTTTATATATCGCAGCGTCGCTGAGCAGTACAAGCTTAAATACGTGGTGCTGCGCGATGAGGTTAATCTGAAAAAAGCTGAGTTTGCTGATTTTTACAAAAGTGTGTCAGTTCGTTTAACAGGCAAAAAGCCTGGAGCCTTTATCACTAAATTTGGTCAGCCCATAATATACGGCGTTACCATACCCAGCAATGCGCCGAATCGAGAGCTTGCCTTGGCTTTTTTGAAGTTCTTACTCGACGCGGATAAGGGCGGGGCAATTCTGGAGAGGAACGGCCAGACTTTTGTAGTCCCTTCGCCAACCGATAATTTTGACAAGATTCCTGAGTGTCTGAAAATCTTTGCGTTTCCGGTAGAGCAGGAGGATAACAGGTGAAGCCATCACCAGCAATTAGGACTGAGCCACTTTCACTGGTATTTGCCGCATTCGGTGGGGTGGTGCTGCTGTTTATTATTGCTCCGCTGGCAAGTATGTTTGTGAGCTGTACATTGGACGAACTTGCCGAGACGGCAAGGGACAATGAGGTTCGCAGCAGCATCTGGCTTACCTTGTGGACGTCTATGACGGCAACAGTGCTCCTTGCTATTGCTGCGATTCCTTTTTCGTATCTGCTAGCCCGAAAGGATTTCCCGTTGAAAAGGCTTGTTATGAGTGTCATTGACCTTCCGATTGTCATACCACATTCGGCGGCGGGTTTAGCTTTGCTGGGTATACTTTCTCGTGGCACGCTTTTAGGAAAAGCTGCGGGCCAAGTAGGTTTTAGTTTTATTAGCAGCAGTGCCGGTATAATGGCAGCGATGGCCTTTGTTAGCATTCCGTATCTTATTAATTCAGCCCGGGATGGTTTTCTTGCGGTCGATGAGCGTCTTGAAAAAGCTGCACTGAACCTCGGGGCGAGCCCTTTGCGGGTCTTTATGACTATTTCAGTTCCCCTGGCTGCCAGGTCAATTGTGTCAGGTTTGATTTTGATGTGGGCGCGGGGCATGAGTGAGTTCGGCGCGGTAGTGATTATCGCTTATCATCCGATGATTACACCTATATTGATTTATGAGCGCCTCGAGACCCTTGGTTTGAAATATGCCCAGCCAGTAGCGGTTATTTTCATAGGAGTATGTTTGGTGTTTTTCATTGTACTGAGACTGCTGGGGAGTCCCCTGACAAAGGAAAAACAAAATGCTCAGTGTTAAACAGATATCCAAGTCTCTGGGTAACTTGGCCATAAAGGATGTGTCTTTCGAGGTGCAACAGGGCCAGTATTTCGTTCTGCTTGGTGCGTCAGGGGTCGGCAAAAGCGTGTTGCTCAAGACCATAGCCGGTCTTATTTGTCCGGATGCCGGGCAGATATTTCTTGATGGAAAAGATATTACCGACAAAAAAATCCAGAACAGAGAAATCGCTCTGGTATTTCAAAACAGCACACTTTTTCCACACATGACGGTTTACGACAATATTGCATATCCGCTTCGGTGCAGAAAACTTAAAAACCGTGAAATCCATGAGCGTGTAGGGAAGCTGGCTGAGGATTTCGCGATTGACGAGCTTCTTCAGCGCAGGCCTGCAACATTATCCGGTGGGCAGACACAACGAGTTTGTCTGGCCCGCGCGGTGGCCAGCGAGCCGCGATGTCTGCTGCTGGATGAGCCGATATCGTCGCTGGATGTAAAATCCCGGCCGCAAATCCGTGCTCTTTTGCGCAAGATTAACGCCCAAGGCCAAGCAATAGTACATGTCACGCACGATTACACTGAAGCTGTTTCCTTAGGCACACATATAGCGGTTATGGAAAACGGGCGGATTGCACAAGCAGGAACTATCAAGGAGGTTTTTCAGCATCCCAAGTCTGAGTTTGTGGCAAGATTTATCGGTATTAGAAATTTCTTTAAAGGTCGATTGAAAGATTCGGCCGAACGTCAAACAAATAGTAGATGGTTCAGCACCAACGGGCTTGACTTCTCAGTTCTTACTGACAGCCCTGCTGGCAGTGGGTATATTATGATTCGAAGTGAGGACATTACTATTGGCAGTGCAGCAAGCCGGACAAGTGCCCGCAATAATTTTGAAGGGTCGATTGTGGACATTATACCAGCCGGGATCGGAGTTGAAGTTATAGTTGATATTGGCAGGGACCCCGCTCCTTCGACTCTGCTCAGGACAAGCTTGCGGGAACCCAGGCAAGGTTCCATGGAAATTGCTGCCCTGGTAACTACTGAGTCCGTTAAGGGACTGCAACTGCGTTGTGGGAAAAAAGTATGGGTCAGTTTCAAGGCCTCAGCCGTCAAATATGTCAAGCAGTAAAATGATTAGACTTGATGGGATGTTAATGATTGGCTCTGCG
The DNA here is from genome assembly GCA_046760285.1 of Sedimentisphaerales bacterium. Classification (GTDB taxonomy): domain Bacteria; phylum Planctomycetota; class Phycisphaerae; order Sedimentisphaerales; family Anaerobacaceae; genus JBHIDV01. Next base: position 5,310 of record JBHIDV010000097.1, on the reverse strand, counting down.
GGAGCAAACGTGGGCAAGACCGAGCTGGCTTGTGCGCTTATCAGGAAATTCAGCAAAAGTACGGACATCATCGGTATAAAGGTTACCACGATAAAAGCCAAAGACGGACAGTGTCCTCGCGGCGGTCAAGGGTGCGGAGTCTGCTCGTCACTGGAAGGAAATTTTTACATTACGCGAGAGATAAACACCACTTCGGGCAAGGATACTGCAAGGCTGCTGGCTGCCGGCGCAAGTCGGGTTTTCTGGCTGCGAGTTCTGAAAACACATCTTAAAGAGGGGATAACAGCCCTGCTGGATATAATCGGGCCTGATGCAGTTTCAATTTGTGAGTCAAATTCACTACGACAGGTGGTCGAGCCGGGACTATTCATTATGGTCAAGGGCCGAAATTTGAAAGTGTGGAAAAGTTCAGCTCGACAAGTAAAAGAATATGCGGATAGAATCGTCATTTGCGATGGTAACAACTTTGATTTTGATATCGACCGGATAAAACTTGCTGGTGGAAAATGGCTAATGCAAGAAGAGGCAACGGCCATAATTATGGCAGGTGGCGACAGTCTTCGTATGGGCAACGACAAAAGTCTGCTGCCGATTAAGGGTCAGGGCCCCCGCGGAGCGGGAACCCTGCCTATGATAAAGCACATCTGCGAGCAACTTCACGGCACATTCAGCCAGATACTTATAAGCGCTAATGAAGCAGAAAAGTTTGCTTTTCTCGGTTTCGAGGTCATCCCAGACAGAATTCCGGGACAAGGCCCTTTGATGGGTATAGCTTCAACTCTTCAGGCTTCAGCCAATGAACTTAATTTTGTAGTGGCCTGTGACATTCCGCATATAGACCTGGCTTGTGTTAGAAGAATGCTTGCCAAAGCTAAGGCCGTGGACTTGGTCATTCCAACCACCGGTGACGGAAAATATGAGCCGCTTTTTGCAGTGTACCGTAAAAGTGCGCTTGCAGCTATAAATGAGGTACTGTCATCAGGGGGCCGTAAGATAAGTGATGTATTCAGCCGATGCAGGGTTAAATATATTGACCTTGGTGACGCGGAATGGCTTATCAACCTCAATACAATAGCCGAGTATGAAGAATTCTGCAAAAAGTACAATGCTAAAGTTTGATGATGCATTTGAAATTGTGATGCGTTCGGCTTGTCGGCTCGGCACCGAACGCGTCGATATTGACTGCGCTTTGAATCGAGTGCTGGCAGAGGACGTTGTCTCTGATATTGATATACCACTTTTTAACAAATCGGCTATGGATGGCTTTGCTTGTCGCCGAGCAGACCTTGCAAATGAGCTTACTGTGATTGAGACGGTCCCTGCTGGAACGATGCCGAAAAGGACGATTGGGCAGAATCAGTGTGCTAAAATTATGACCGGGGCGGTGGTACCCGAAGGGGCCGACTGCGTGATTATGGTCGAATATACCCAAAGCGTGACGGAGAACAGAATTCGGTTTATTGGTAAAGACGGGACAGACAACAGAGCCGCGACCGTTAGGGAGCGGATTAAAGACGTCCCTGACAATATCTGTCTGAAGGGCGAAGATATCAAAAAAGGTGATGTAGTTCTCCGGGCGGGCCAATTGCTCAAACCTCAGCACATAGCGGTGCTGGCAAGCGTCGGCTGCGTCCAGCCGGTAGTGTCGCTGCAGCCGAGGGTCGGCATTATAGCTACGGGGGATGAATTGGTCGAGCCCAGCGAAAAACCAGCAGCTTATCAAATCAGAAATAGTAACGGCTTGCAGTTAGCTGCCCAAGTAGCAAGAGCTTCCGCCATAGCCACAAATTATGGCAAAGTTGGCGATACTAAAGAAGCTATAGAAGCTATGCTAAAAAGGGCTATGATAGAAAACGATGTGGTGATTGTTTCAGGTGGAGTATCGGTAGGTGATTACGATCTTGTTCGGCAGATTCTCCAGCGAAACAGTGTTAAGCTGCTGTTTGAGAAGGTTGCGACCAAGCCCGGTCGGCCTACGGTCTTCGGCATTTATTCGTCGTGCGTCGTGCGTGATGCGTCGTGCGAAACCTTACGCGATACGCAATACGCGATACGCGATACGAAATTTGTATTTGGTTTGCCCGGCAATCCGGTATCAACTTTTGTTATGTTTGAACTGTTGGTGAAACCTTTTCTTTTTAAGATGATGGGACACGATTTCAAGCCCACTATTTCGCACAGGCAGCTCGAAAAGACAATAACAAGGAAAAAGACAGAAAGGGATACATGGCTGCCCGTCGTGTTTACTGATGACGATAAGGTAGCAAAAATCGAGTATCATGGCTCTGCACACATTAACGCATTATGCAAAGCCGACGGCTTAATTTGCATACCCGCTGGTACAGAACAAATCAAAGAGGGAAATACCGTTGCTGTTAGACAGATTTAATCGCAAAATAGATTACCTGCGAATATCCGTGACCGATCGCTGCAACCACCGCTGTACATATTGTATGCCCAAATCACCTTTTGCATACAAAAGCCGGGCGGCAATCCTTTCTTACGAGCAGATTGAGGCGGTGGCAAAGGTAGCAGCGAAGATGGGCATGACAAAGGTACGGCTGACCGGCGGTGAACCGCTCCTGCGAAAGGACGTTGAAAAGTTAGTGGCAAAGCTTGCAGCCGTTGGTGACATTGACGAGGTTTGTATGACCACAAATGGCTCGTACTTAGCGGATATGGCGATAAAACTGAAACGAAGCGGCTTGACGCGCGTGAACATCTCGATAGACTCGCTCGATGTGGAAAGATATCGGCTGGTAACCGGCGGCGGGGATTTACGCCAGGCCCTTGCCGGTGTCGATGCAGCGATAAAAGCAGAACTTACGCCGATAAAGATTAACATGGTCATTCTTGCAGATACTACTAAAGCCGACATTGAAACGATGAAGGCGTTTTGCCAGCAAAGGGACTTGCAGCTTCAAAAAATTATGCAGTTCTCGCTTTATGATAGAGCAGACTTGAGCAGGCGATTCCGGACCGAGCGACCGCCTAAATGTAGCCAGTGCAATAGGCTCCGGCTGACTGCTGATGGTTTTTTGAAGCCATGCCTTTTTTCGGATAACGAGATAAAGGTGGATTTTGACGACATTGCCGGCTCTATACTTGTGGCCGTTGCGAACAAACCTAAAGACGGAAGCTCTTGCCGGAATAGGCCCATGAGCCAGATTGGAGGCTGAATGAAAATGAAAGGATCAGGCGGGATGATTGATATAAGCGGCAAGGAAGTCACGCCACGCACCGCCACAGCCAGTGGATGCGTAGTTCTCGGAGAGAGATTGTTTGAGGTCCTGCGGCAGCGTCAATGTCCCAAAGGTGATGTTCTCGAAACAGCAAAAATAGCTGCGATAAATGCGGCAAAGGCAACGCCTTCACTGATTCCAATGTGTCATCCTATTTTGATTGAAACGGTGGAGGTTGACTTTGCAATGCGTGAAGCCGAAAAATCAGTTTCGGTGAATGTGAGGGTTAAATCCTCGGGCAAAACCGGCGTGGAAATGGAGGCTTTAACAGGAGCAAGCGTAGCTTGTCTTACCATTTATGATATGCTCAAGTACAAAGGTAAAGATATGGTAATTAGTGAAATAAAGTTAATGGAAAAAAGTGGCGGCAAAAGTGGCGACTATAAAAGGCAAAATTAAAGCAATATCAATCTCTAAAGACCGAGGCACAAAAAAATACAACATATCGTCGGCTGAGTTGAAAGCCGGCTTTGGCATAGAAGGTGACGCCCATGCGGGTGTCTGGCACAGGCAAATCAGCTTGTTGGCTGAGGAGTCTATTGCAAAAATGAGAGCAAAAGGGGCCAACGTTACGGAAGGTGATTTTGCGGAAAATATCACCACCGAAGGAATTGACCTGCAGTCTCTGGCGATCGGTAGTAAACTCAAACTCGGTCCTATAGCTGAAGTCGAAATCACCCAATTTGGCAAAGAATGTCACAATCGGTGCGAAATTTTTCAACAAGTTGGAGATTGTATTATGCCGCGAGAAGGCGTCTTTGCAAAGGTGACAAAACCAGGCCGAATTAAGGTCGGTGACATCATAGAAGTGAAAACTTACGATGATTAAAGTAGCTATATTGACAATTAGCGATAGCTGCGCACAGAAAAAAAGGCAAGATATAAGCGGACAGACCATCAAAGAAATTCTACCACGTGACAAATTTGAAATTTGCGAGTATAAAGTCGTTGCTGACGAGCAGAAAGATATTGAAAGTGAGCTTATACACTTCGCCGACAAGTTAAAAGCCGATGTTGTCTTTACCACCGGTGGCACCGGCCTTGGTCCTCGCGACGTCACGCCGGAGGCTACAACTGCGGTATGTCAAAAAATTGTTCCCGGCTTAACAGAAACGATGCGCCTGGAAGGATTGAAGAAAACCAAAAATGCTATGCTATCGCGGGCAACGGCAGGGGTCCGCGGAAATACACTTATCATCAATCTGCCCGGCAGCCCAAAAGCAGTAAGAGAGTCTCTGGAAATAATCTTAGATGTTTTGCCCCACGCCTTGGATATGGTGTGTGGCCGAGGACATTAGCAGTCTGTCAACGTTGAATTTGTTAGGCCGAACCCCACGTAAAACGTGGGGCTAAATATTTAGTTCGAATATGGTTCATGAAGGTCTTTGGGAGCAGCTCGTTAAACTTGATGGCTACAAAACGGCGGCCAGAGCCAAGTGTCAATACCTCACCAACCCCAAACGCTATATTGTTACTATGCTCAAAACCGAATATGTAGTGAATCTTTCAGATAGAAAGATTTTTTCCGTTCAGCCGGATTCACTACCGGCAGAGGCAGGTTTTCTCCAGCAGCTTTGCCTTCTTGCCTACTTGATAAACGCTCAGGATTTGCCGCTGGCAAACAAACTTGTCCGAGCGGAAGCTCTACCAGGTGGGCAGTTTTTTTTCAGAGGCATCCACAACCTACCTACCGAAAAATTAGAAAAAGCCTTCGGTGAACATCCTGAGGCTTTGTATCAGATTGCGGAGCAATTTGACGCGAAACGATGCGAATTCGGCGATGCTTCAATTGAGTTGTTCGTATTGCCCCGCATACCGCTGACGATAGTAGTCTGGAGAAGTGATGAACAGTTCGCCGCCCGAGCATCAATACTGTTTGACCAAACTGCCGCTGCTCACCTGCCGTTGGATGCCTTGTTAGCAGCCGTCAATCTAACTGTAGAGGCGTTGGTACAGGCTTCTGCAGCCAGCAGTTAAACTGCAAAACTCTGCGATATTGGGTGGAAAATCTCGCTCAATAGCTGCTGTCATGGCAGTGAACACCTCTGGTGCGCTTGCGTATAAAAAA
>JBHIDV010000096.1:0-8579 GCA_046760285.1 Sedimentisphaerales bacterium | reverse complement strand
CCTTTAATAGTCGATTCGTTGTTATGTTCAACCCCGCACCAAAATAGACTTTGTGCAGGCCTTTTTTATTTCCGTGCACCAGAGACCCTTCGATACTGAATTTTGGTGCGGGGCCTTTTTTGTGCCTGGCGTCTCTTCTGGTGCAGCTTATGATGGAGTTTCGGTTGAGGGCATCCCAACAGCTTCCGGCTGAAGTCCCGCTTTGGCCAGAATTGCGTACAGCACAAAGCCGATCACAAAGGCAATAACCGGAGCCGGATTGATGAAGCTAAATCTCTGGCCACCAACCATTGGCAGTATTGCGACGATGAATCCCACAGCCCAGGCGATGTAGCCGGCCAGGTTGACCCCTTTGCGTGGTCCAGTCCATTTGCAGCCGCTCAGCAGATAGTCAGCCACCATCGAGCCGCAAATCGGGCCAAAGGAGGCCCCGATTATCGAGAAGACTCCAACCAGGTTAAGGGCCACGCCAGTCACCGCGAGTATAATAGCTACAATGGCTCCTGCCAAGACCATAGTCGTCTTATTGGCCTTGGGGAACATGGTGGTGATGCTGTTGCCTGCGATAAATGAGCAGAAGCACGCCGGGGGAAAGCTGGCTATAGCAAAGAGGATGAACATAATCTTAGCCAAGAAGCCGCCTTGTGCCTTGATAACGGCATCGAAGGTGAAGCTTTCCATCTCCGGATTGGCGCCGTGTGCGCCAGCGACTGCGATCAGGGGCAAGCCACCAGCGACGATGATGGCCAAAGCGATCCCGAAGAGGCCGCCCAGTTGGACATCTCTGGCATTGCGGTTGTTCATGCCAAAGTCCACGCCTGCTGCGCCTGCTGTAGCGAAGAATCCAACAACGATTGCTATTATTGTCAGAAAACCCACCAGGGGCCCGGCGGGCTCAGCCACTTTGAAGTCAGCCACACTGCCCACATTGGCGAAGAACACAATGAGAATCATGATAAGCGGGACGATTGGCAGATAGGTGGACACTGTTCCCAGATATTGAATGCCCTTGAGGGCTACGAACACGGCTATCAGAGCCCAGATAATCGCCACGATGAAAAACGCAGGCTTCATCGGCGAGGCATCTGTCCCTACGGCTTGAAGAATAAAACTTGTCGACACGGCTGTGTTCACTGCCAGCCAGCCAAACTGAAGCAAACCCATCAAAAGACCTGGCATAATGAAGCCACCCAGTGTGCCATAGGTCGAGGAGCCCACTACATAGAGTGGGTAGCCCGTCTTCATGCCGTACAACCCGGGTACGAGATAGAAAAGGAAGTGACAGATAAGGGCTGCAATGACCAGCCCCAGCAGGCTCAGACCCAAGCCAGCACGAGAGAGAGTGCCATTGGCAATTTCCATGTAAAAAACAACCCATAGAAAGATGCCCGCATAGGCGGGTGCTGTGCCCTTGTACCAGGGGGCCCGCTTATCCGGCGGATTTGGCGACGCCATCTTCAAATAATTCGGTAGTACTCCATTACTCATAATCTGTTCTCCTAACTAAAATACCGTGACTTATCTGGCCCCGGCGTCCCGCCGGGCGGCTAACCGAATATAAAATTGCCATTATTTACTGGCCATGTCCAGAAAAAACCGCCAACTATTTTCTTGCCAAACCAGGAACTAATCGAGCTGTGGGACTTCAATTCTTTTGCCATCATTGAGTGCTGATTCATGGGCACAGATACCTGCCATCGTCCAATTCGCAGCAGTTTTGGCATCGACCGCAGACTCGCGGTTTTCTATAATCGCACGGATGAACTCATGGGTCAGATGGGGATGAGAGCCGCCGTGTCCTGCACCTTGAATGAAAGAAGTATGTTCGTGCTCTTCATCATAGACGCCGTGCCCGGTGAAAGGAGCTATCTCCTTTGGTAGCAGATGTCCATAATCAGGGACCTCTATCCTCTTGGCGTCTTCGTAACCCGAATAAATCACCGGTCCTTCGCCGGCAACCTGCTCCCATTCAAATGAGAGCTCTGTGCCATATACGTCAAAACTTTCCCTGTACTGCCGAATTGTATCAAAAAGTGACCTGGTTACCTCGCAGACCAGGTCGGAATCTCTGAGTTTCAGGATAGCAGTTTCAACCGCGAAAGGCGAATTGTAGCGCTTTATATAATCCTCTTGAATTCGGCCTGAGCCGTGACAAACAACTGATTCGACTGGTTTTTTAGCAAGGCAAAGCAACGGGCTGACCGCATGGGTTGCGTAGTGCATAGGCGGGAAACCATACCAGTAATCCGGCCAACCTGGCAATCCCATATTCTGCTGATGCGAGCCCCTTAGAAACTGGATCTTGCCTAATTTACCTGATTCGACCAGCTCCTTTGCATAGAGAAACTCCCGTGTATATACGGCTGTTTCCATCATCATATATACTTTGCCGGACTTTTCTCTGGCCTTTACAATTTCAAGGCACTGCTCTTTGGTCGTCGCCATGGGAACCGTGCAGGCAGTATGTTTGCCTGCATTCAGAGAAGCGACAGTCATCGGCGCGTGGTCTGCTATTGGAGAAACCACATGGATAGCGTCCAGCTCCTCAATAGTCAACAGGTCTTCGAACTTGGTGAAGCGCCTTTCTATCCCAAACTGATCTCCTATTTCGTTCAGGTGTTTTTCGGTCCTCTGGCAAATAGCGTAACATTCGGCATCAGGGTGTTTTTGATAGATAGGGATGAACTCAGCTCCAAATCCAAGCCCTACGACAGCTACTTTTACTTTCTCCATCGCCATTTTTCTTACCTTTCAGAGCTTGTGTGGGAATCCACTCAGAAAAAATTTCTCAACCGGACACCAAATAAATACTAAGATAAGAATAGACTGTTTAGCCTTTATTTTTTCGCTTCGGTAAGGGCCATCAAGTAAGTATGCACAATTATTACCAACGCCAAAAGCAGGGCCGTGTACCTATGCAATTGTGCAAGCAATTCTTGCCCATGCGTTCCAAAAAACGGGAACATGCTCAGAACAGGCGATAAGATTAAAGGCAAAGCCAGGAAAACAATTATCCAGAAAGCCACTTTCCGCGCGAGTTCGTACTTTTCAGGGGCAGGGTTCCCGTGGAGCGGGGCTTTAGCCCCCGCACCTGTGGCGGGGGCTGCCTCGGCCACAGGTGCCGAGGCTAATTGTTGTTGCGTTGGTAACTGCAGGATTCTTTGTAGCCACGGCCAATAATTCTTGTCAAGCCGACAATTATGAGCCCAGAAACAAGCTAAAATTGCCACACAAGCTGCAAAAACCGGTGAAAAAGTAGCATGCAATATCAGCCAATAACCGTAAATAGGTTTTTGCAAAACTAATCGCGGGCAAAAGCCGGTGACCAACAATACCACGAAGCAAAGCAGTGCCAACAGATAAACCAGCTTTCGCAAAACACCAACTAAGTTTAGTTTCTGCGGTATGAAAAGCAGTGTCAACAAAAAAACCAGCACCCTCAGAGGGTCCATGTTTCGCCGCCGGCGGTCGGCACCAAATAACTCATCGGCTTTAGGGCGAAAAATAATACAGTGGATAACAATACCCACTAATACAGCTACAAAGCCTATTATCGAAAGCGAACGGAACATATCTTCACAATACAGCATAGAGCTTTTAAGGCGTACAACAACAAGACCGCAGCTAAAATCGCAGCAGAGAGGAGCGTTACCACCTTCAGCCAGGGACGAAATACAAATGAAAAAGCAAATGCCCAGGCATAAAAATCGTTAATGCCCTGGAACTCAACCATCTTTTTAACAGAATCTCGTTCGGATTCAAGAGGCGAATCCACGGCAACTTTGCCAAAAAAGAACGGCGCATCGGTCGCATGGCAATCCTCACAGTGGCGAACGCCCAACGATTGCGCAGCCGGCCTGACATTATGAGCGAAAGGCCACATATAGGGCCTGGCTGCGTAATGATCTTCTACTACAGAGAGCTGGCCCGAGCCATCAAGCCAATGGAGTTTGCCGCCGCAAACATATACAGGATTGCCCTCAATTGTTTTGCCTAACAAATTCAAAGCCTCAGTAATATCTTTCTCATTTAAGGATGGCCAATCTCCGGAAGGTGAGAGCTTTTCTTTCGTGATTATTTTGCCCACGATTCGCCTGGCAGTCTCAAGGTCAATAGGGCTAACATTTTTGTCTTTTAGCATACCCCAATAGGCCGGCCAAATCAGCTTATGAGGGCCAATTTTGCCATCGTGGGCAGCAAAAACAGGATAGAAAATATGGGGCAGCACCTCGGGCGATTTATTGACGTTATGTGTGCCCAAGGCGTGCGCACGCGAAGTTTTGCCGCGGTAGGTCTTCTCGGCGGGCCATGGACCTGAGTGACAGGCGGTGCAGGTAAGCTTTTCAAAGTGAATCGGCGGAATGCCGGGATGTTTTGGCACCGGCGCACCTAAACGCCCCGCTGTCGGTTGCAATGTCTCCTTCGGAAGGTGGCAACCTTGACATGTAGAAGTGGCTGCTAAGGGATTCGTGGATGCCATATCTTCGCCTTCGTATCCGCGTATGGTGTTATGTTCAAGACCTTCCCGATGGCAATCAACACAGGTCATTCCCGCAGTTAGGTGTACATCTTCATCCGCTGTCCACTTTTCTGAGTTGTTCTTATCAATATTAACATTGGAATGGCAGAAAAAGCAACGTTCATTAGGGACTTCTCTGGCAATGTCGAAGAAAACTTGATTCTTACGCTCGAATGTATTTTTGCGATAGGTAATGGTTGGAGGAATCTTTTTGACATCTTCCAGTGGCTCAGGCATAAAAGGGTCGTAAGTATCGGGCATATTCTTGGCCGAACCACTAACGGAAGCGAACTCACAGGAGGCTGCTGCGGCCCAGCGGAAGTTCTGACGAGCTATCTGGCTGGCATACTCAGCCTGGTCGTGGCCGGGCTGAGCATTGTGGCAGGCCAAGCAATTAATTTCCAGTTTGCCAGAGACAAACTGACGTGCAATCTCGTCAGGCTCGTCACTATCAAGTTCTCCCACACCGCCGCCAGGCATATGTCTGCCAAAAAGGATAGTAAACTGAAAAGGCGTTATGCCGAGATGTTCAGGCTTGAAAGTCCCTGGCCAAGGACGGTACGAAAGAGGAATCTGTGTGCCGGTACTGGCATCAACGAGTATCCACGGCTGACCCGGCCGGCCTGGAAGAACATTAGGGTCAACGGCGTTAAAGTGCCAGCCGGTGCTGATTATATCATAACTGTGACACGCCCCGCAGGTCTGGCGTGTCGAAAAGGGCAAAACTACCTCGTCGTCAGGAGCAATCTTCAAAACATTTTCTTCGTTAAGCGGGTCAGCGATAAACAAAGGGATAACGTGAACCGGAACGGCTCGGCTGCCATCACTAACATCGCCCAGCAATTGCCTTGACGCAAGGCGGGGTCCCTCCGGCGCGGCCGAAGCAGCAAAAGCCAACACCAGCAGTGTGCAGGAAGTTACCACCAATCCTTTTTTCAACGTCTTATTAGCCCCTTTCTCAATGTTAAGGGACCCCGCTTCGCGGGAACCTAAGAATATCAAAAAGATTAGCCGGCCGGCTCTGCCGGGTCTAAATCTTGAATTCCTCCGGCTTGAATTCGAGCTTCCGGCCGGCTTCGACAGCTTCATTGACCTTCAAGACGGTGACAGCCGTGGCGTATCCAACCTCGGCGGGACAGTTGAGCTTGGCTTTGCCGCGAATTGCATCGAAGAAGTTCTCCAGATGCGGCTGATGGTACTTTTTCTCCATTTTCACCGGCAGTTCATAGGCTGGTGGCGCAGGCGTCTCTCGGACGTCCAACACAGCATCGGTCTCGGCCTTTTCCTCTACGGCAGGTGCCTGCAAGTAGCCGAGCTTTACCCACCTGTTCCAATCGGGAGAGTCGGGTTCGCGGTAAACGGCGCCTCTGCCGGCAGATTCAGAAATCTGCAGCGTCCCCTCATCACCCATAAAGGCCTCAAAGTATCCCTGACTACTGTTAGTAGTTATTGTTTGGTAAAAGGCTCTTACGGTTCCCTCTTTGGTTTCATATTCATAGAGGGCCATGACCGTATCGTACCACTGGCGCGCATCTTTCCAGTAGTCTTTGCCGCCGCTGGCCATAACGGACTTTGGATTGGCGCCCAAGAACCAACTGTATATATCAATCTGATGAGAACCCAAATCAACGATTGGACCACCGCCAAGACCTTTAAACCAGCGCCAGTTCAGAAACTGCTCCTTCGTCTCGAAACCATATTCCTTCAATATTGAAGGTTCAATTTCACCATTTCTTGGCCAACGGTCACGCCATAGATTTGCCGATTTGCTGCGATTCCACTGGCCGTTAATAGTAGTAATACGACCCAGGATTTTAGCATTTTGTAAAAGATTCTCATAACAGTGCAGGTACCGTGGGTTGCTTCGGCGCTGATGACCAATCTGCAAGAGCTTGCCGGTCTGTCTGGCCGCCTTGACTATCTTGCGGGCTCCTTCGAGGGTGTTGGACATCTCCTTTTCACAGTAAACATGCAGGCCGGCTTTCATACACGCGACAGCATGCTCAGCGTGCCAAAAGTCCGGGGTAGCAATCAGCACCGCATCGAGGTCTTTTTCCTTATCCAGCATTTCTCTATAGTCAATATACGTGTTGTTGTCGTGCTTATACCTTTGCAAGTAGCGTGATATTCTCTTCTGATTCCAAGACTCCCAGATGTCACATACGGCTTTGAATCGAACAGAAGGTATCTTAAGACAGGCCTCCATTAGCGTTCTTCCCTGCTGTCCGGCTCCAAGCAAAGCTACGTTAATGTCGTCCGGCTTTTTACCGCTGCCTGTTTGTGCTACGACCATCGGCGCAAAAGCCAAGCCTGCCGCAACTTCTGCGCTAGAACATAAAAAACTACGTCTGTCTATGCCTTTTTCAGTTCTCTTGTTAGTCATGGTATCTGCATTAACTCCCAAAAATTAACAAATCTATTGTTTCAACTAATTCGCAAGACCGTATGCCTGCTAAAAGTTACGTCATTATACGTAATTGCCCCCACCTTACAAGCAAATATTGCCACTATTCTTGGCCACTCGCCAAGACATTACAAGCCTCAAATCTCTACCCCACGTGAAACGTGGGCTAAATATTTAGCCCCCGGTTTTACCGGGGGTCTTGTAATATAAGACTACTTAAGCAGTGGTTTTAATATAATATTTCGCAGCGCCACCGGGCCGTGGTTGCCCTGGAACATAAGTGGGCCGATGGGTGCCTCCTTGCCGGTTACACCGCCTCGTGTTAGGCTGGGTATTTCGAGGTTTTCGTGCAGTAGTTGGCCGTTGAGCTCCACCTTCAGGAATTTGGCATTTTCTACCTTCCGGCCTGCGGTGTCGAACCTGGGTGTCTGGAACTCAATAATGTATTTCTGCCACTGGCCGGGTTTCTTGCAGGCGTTGATCGGTGGTGGAGAGGCCCCGTAAATCGCACCCATATCGCCCGGCCCCATCCTTACTCTGCCGTAGCTGTCCAGCACCTGTATTTCATATTCACCCATGACATAAATGCCAGAATTGGAGCCCTTGGGAACCATCAGTTGCAACTCGATACGGCAGTCGCCGAACTTTTCCTTGGAGTATATGTCGATGCTGTCACCGTGATGGTCAGCGAGGTTGATCATTTCCCCGAGACCCCCCTCATTCACCAGCAATGTAGGATTCTCAGATGACATTTTTGCGGTGCCGACAACCCATTTGCTTTTTTTCTTGTTGCCTTTGACCGCCCAATCGTCAAGGTCTCTGCCGTTAAACAGCAGGATAGCATCGCCAAATTTCGGCTTTAGATGCTTAATACGAATGTCGGTAAACTCAACGAGCATAGGCGGACCAATATGTATTTGAAGCGCCAGGATTCCCTGCCTTGCGGCACCTTTGCGGTCCTTAGGGTCATTCGGATTAGTTACACGGTCGTTGTCGATGAGTTCTATCGTCTGGTAGCCATTGAGGTAATGGATGATGTGATTGCCTTGCGCGATGATGGTATACTCGTTCCAGTCCTTTTCCCTGTAGTATCCTGCCTTTATGAGTTCATCCTTGTCGGAGACCTTGCCGACAACATTTTTCTTGCCATTTTCATCGATAACCATGAAATCACCGACATTGACCAACCAGCCGCGTCCTGCCTCATGGTAGAGAAAACCAACCTTGCCTGGATTATTCTCCACTTCAGCCTGGTAGCCAGAGACCCGCCATTTGCCGAATTCTTTGCTGCGGTACTGGATACCCGAGTTGCCGTTTCGAATGCGGAACTTGATTTTGAGAATAAAGTCTCGCAGTGTGCCGCCACGCCAGATGAGGAAGGTGTTGCGAAGAGGCAGTTTTGTAAGAGTAGTCTGGCCTCGAATGGCACCGTCCTTAACTGACCAGAAACGCGTGTCGCCATCCCAGCCGGTCAGGTCTTTGCCATTGAATATCCATTGCCAATCCGTCTGGCCAAGTTCCGCAGCGCCCCGCTCGAAGTAGGAAACGCACTTAGCGATTTCAGGCATGGAATTTAACCAATTGTGCTCATATTCGATGGAGAAGACACCCTTGAAGTTCTGTCGGCTAAGCTCGGCCAGCATCGCTTTTACATTG
>JBHIDV010000095.1:0-8623 GCA_046760285.1 Sedimentisphaerales bacterium | reverse complement strand
CCCCAAACGGATTTTTCGCTCGCTAAGAGCGAAAAATACAGGTATTTTTTACTGCAAGCAGTAAAAAATTCGTTTGGGGGCCCCTGATAAGTCGTAAGTTTAGGAGTAGTACGATGTATCGACGAACCGTAAATGTCCTGTACGCAATCCGCCTATGGCGGACCCGCAAAGCGGGGTCCTTGTTAAGGTGTATTTTGCCCTTGTGTCTGCTTGCCACTATGACTTTAGAGCAGACGGAAGTAGCTGTTGGTGCGACTAATGATTGGTCGACCTACCGTTTTGATATCACTCGGAGCGGCATCACCAGTGAAACTATAGGTCCAGCCCTTTATCCACAGTGGAAATTTATACCCAACCATGCACCCAGGCCCGCTTGGCCAATGCCAGCGGAAGAGAGGCCCAGAATGCACTCTGACAATGCATATCATGTGGTCGTAGCCGATGACAATGTATATTTTGGCTCCAGTGTGACCAGCAAGGTCTACTCTATAGACACGGCTTCCGGCGAAATACGCTGGACTTTCTTTGCCGAGGGGCCTGTTCGTTTTGCTCCGACGGTTTATGAGGGTCATGTTTATGTGGGCTCTGACGACGGCTGTGTCTATTGCCTCGATGCCGAAAACGGCAAACTCATCTGGAAATACCGTGCCGGTCCCAGCGATGAAAAGGTCGTTGGCAACGGCAGAATCATATCGTTATGGCCGGTCAGAACCAGCGTCCTCGTTGATGACGGGGTTGTTTATTTCGGTGCAGGTGTCTTTCCCTATGAAGGCATATACATCTGTGCACTGAACGCCGATGACGGCTCCGTCATCTGGCGAAATGATACTATCGGTGATCGAGCACACGAACTGGATTATGGGGGCATATCGCCCCATGGTTACCTGGTTGCATCAAAAGATATTCTCTACGTTCCCTCGGGTAGGGCCATGCCCGCCGCTTTTGACCGCAGAACTGGGAAGTTTCTTTTCTTCTGCTCTGCTGGCGGCAAATATGGTGGTACGTGGACCCTGCTGGATGGTCAGACCCTTATCGCTGGAGTGGATACATCTGCGCAGGCCGGCAGGTACGCCAAAATCGCCTACGACGCGAGAACCGGCAGTCGCAAAGGGGATGTTTTTGGCCGGTCTGCCGGAATTGATATGGTCGTAACTGCTGAGGTCGCCTACATCTTAACCGTGGATGGAATCAGTGCCGTCCGCCGCAGCGCACAATTGAAGGCTGCGAAAAAAACCTCTCTTAAGTGGCGCTATCGGCGAAAGAGACTATGCGCACTGATTATGGCGGGTAATATCCTCTTTGCCGGCGGTGAAGGGTTGGTCGTGGGCATTGATGTACAAACCGGTAAAGAACTCTGGAAGGGCAATGTATCCGGCAGGGCTGTCGGGCTGGCCGCCGCCCGTGGACGACTGATTGTAAGCACCGACAAAGGTCCGATTCACTGCTTTGGTAAAGAACAAGTCCCTACACCTAAAGAGATCAAAATGGCCATTAACCCGTCACCTTATCGGAAAGACAAATATACAGCCCTATACGAGTCAGCAGCGGAAAGAATTGTAAAACAGACCTCCATTAAGAAAGGTTACTGCCTTGTGCTCGACGGTAATATTGGCCGACTCGCCTTTGAATTGGCCAAAAGAACGAACCTGAAGTTTGTAGGCATAGAGAAAGACCCTGCGAAAGTCACGCTCGCTCGTCAGAAATTAGAAGCCGCGGGTCTATGGGGCTGCCGTGTGGTTGTGCAGTCCTGGGACATTTCATCCTTGCCGCCTTACTTCGCCAACCTCATCGTCTCAGACGGACTGTTACTATCAGGTAGAACCGACTTTCGTCGTGAGCAATTACAGCATGTTCTCAGACCTTACGGAGGGGTCGCCATTGCAGGTATGCCGAGTGAATCGTCTGACGATGGAGGATGGACGATGGAGGATGGACGACGACGTCCCTCGTCCCTCGTCCCTCGTCCCTCGGATATAAAGTGGCGCAAGTTCGTCCGCGGAAAACTGGCTGGGGCCGGCAACTGGACGCAGCATTACGGTAATCCACAGAACACAGCCTGTTCCGGGGACGAACTGGTCAATGGGCCGCTTGGAATCCTCTGGTATGGCGAACCAGGTCCGCTGCGTATGGTAGAGCGGCACGGAGAGGCTGTAAGTCCTGTGTCAATTAACGGGCGCCTCTTCATACAGGGCGGGGAAATTATTATGGCTGTTGATGCCTATAATGGGACACTCCTCTGGGAAAGGAAAATACCAGGAGCAGTGCGAGTAAAAACAAAGACCGATTGTGGCAATCTCGCAGTCACCGAGGACAGTCTTTACGTAGCTGCACAGGAGGCGTGTTACCGTCTCGACGTGGCCACGGGCGAGACGATCCAGATGTTCAAGGTCCCGCCATCGGCTGATGGAATTCCACGACGTTGGGGATATGTATCGGTCCAGGGAAATATACTGTACGGCTCGACATCGCCGGCTATGAAGGAGGAATATGCCGCTTTTCTGAAGGTGGCGCTAACAAAACCATTAACCGCAGAGAACGCAAAGAGCGCCAAGAATAAATTTGAAATTAAAAACTCTGCGGACTTAGCGGTCTCGGCGGTAAAAATGGAATGGAAAGAGCCAGAGGCGATTCCCCCACGCTACCGTCAGCGATATGATTATTACAAAAAGCTCTACCCGGTGCCGGACGAGAACTTGGCTTACGCCGTTCAAAGAGCGGGAACGCTATTTAATCGCATGACGGCGTTCGGCAAAGCCGGAGAGTTCATGCAAGCTGGGGCTGTAACCAAGAATCTAATAGCCAGCGATAAAATTTTTGCTATAGATACCGAAACAGCCGAGCTGCTGTGGGTGCATAAAGGCGACAGAATTGCAAATATAACAATGGTCCTGGGAGATGGAAACAGACCCCAGCGGCAATCTATGGCCGCCGGGAACCCAAAAATCTTCTTTGCCGAAAGTACGATTACAGACCAGCAGAAAACCCGCGCCCTTGAAGATAGGCGCCAGCTTATCCGCAAAGGAATATATAAAGAAAGAGAAGGTATTCTTGAAGAGTTACGCGCCAAGAAAAAACGGCGTGCCGAATTGCTCAAGGCTGATAAAACCTTCAAGACAGATCGAATAGATTATGAGATTAGGGCTTTGGAGACGGAACTGTTCGAGGAAGAATTCGAGCAAGGGCGACTTTCCTATGACGATGCCGATGTGAGATTGGTTGTTGCTCTTGATGCTGTCACTGGAGAAGAGCTATGGAAGAAACCGCTGGATCTTACCGGGTGCGGCGGTGACGGTATGGGGGCCGCATACAGTGACGGCATGCTATTGTTTTTCGGCAACTACGGTAATCACGATGCGTGGCGGTTCAAGGCTGGTGCACTTAAATGGAGGCGCATCACGGCCCTATCGGCTGATAACGGTGATGTCATTTGGTCTCGCGCTCTCAACTATCGCACCCGTCCGTTAATAGTGGGCGATAAGATCATCATAGAGCCACGTGCCTGTGACCTCCGCACCGGCCGCATTATAATGCGCAGGCATCCTATCACTGGCCAAGAGGTGCCCTGGGAGTTCTTACGGCCCGGCCACACCTGCGGTGTGACGTCAGCCTCTGCGGGAGGTCTATTCTATCGCTCATCCTGTACGGCATTTTATGACCTTGCAGCCGACAGAGGAGTAACTATCTTCGGTGCCTACCGTCCGGGCTGTTCCATCAGCATCATACCAGCGAGCGGCCTTTTGCTCTCGGCTGAGGCGAGCTGCGGCTGTACCTGCTCATACCCGCTGAGATGCTCTTTTGCACTGATTCGCAAACCGGCAAGGCCTCAGCCCTGGACCGTTTTTGTCACCCAGGGTGCTATGACACCGGTCAAATACTTCGCGATCAATCTGGGAGCTGTCGCAGATATGAAAGATGATGAAGGGACTGTTTGGTTCGCTTATCCGAATCCTAAGACCGAATATAACAAAAACCATTTTCCCAATTACGGAGTAAAGTTCGACTTAAATGACAAAGTTTTACCGGGTATGGGATACTTCTGCTCAGATTTCAAAGGCATAACTATTGAGGGCTCGCGCAAACCATGGCTTTTCACGTCCGGCTGTCAAGGATTGCTCCGCTGTGAGCTGCCGTTGATTGATAATACTGCTGGACAAAAGCCTGCCACATATACAGTCCGTCTCGGTTTCAGCGCCCCACCCGGCGACAAGAAGGGCCAACGCGTCTTTGACATTAAGCTTGCCGGCCGAGTGGTGCTGGGAAAATTTGATATCTTGCAGACAGCAGGGAAATCTAATAAGGCCGTCGTCAAAGAGTTTAAGGGCATCCGGGTAGAAAATGTCCTGACCCTCGAGCTGGTCCCCAAACTGGCTAAACCACTGCCTAAGCAAGCACCTATAATTAATTTTATCGAGGTTATTAAGCAAGAAGGTTCCCGCAAAGCGGGGTCCTCTTGAAAGGGCAAATTATGAATATGAAAAGGATGAGCTTGGTGGTAATGGTGGTCAGTATTCTGCTCGGTCAGCCGAATCTGTCTACGGCAAAACAACCCCGAGCGATTCTCAAGAAAATTGGAGCCACACGTGGAATTTGTGTATTGCTTGGTGATATGAAGTGTAAGCTTGCTCTTGGTTTGGCACAGGATAGCGAGCTGCTGATATATGTTCAGTTGCCAGGGACAAAAGATGTCCAAACCGCTTGTAGTATAGTTGATAAGGCCGGTCTTTATGGGACACGTATCTTTATCGAAAAGGGCGATTTAAAAGAATTGCATTTGGCTGACAACATAGCTGATGTGCTCATCGCCGAAGGTTCGGCGACCGGCATTTCGGAGGCCGAGTTGCTGCGAGTCCTCCGCCCTCAGGGAAAGGCTCTGCTGGGCCGCAAAGTCCACACCAAGCCATTTCCTGAAGGAGTGGACGACTGGAGCCATCCGTATCACGGCCCGGACAATAATCCACAATCAGAAGACCGCGTCATCCGAGCGCCTTATCTAACGCAATTTTTAGCTGAGCCGCGCTACGCACCGGTGCCTCAGGTAGCGGTGGCCTCTGCGGGTCGTGTATTCAAGGCATTTGGGCACGTGGCCTTCAAGAGACGCGAAGAGCCATATCTGAATAAGCTTGTGGCGTTCAATGGTTACAACGGCACTATTCTTTGGCAGCGTGACTTGGCTGAGGGTGTTATGATACACCGCAACACCATAATCGCCACACCCACGACCCTATATGTCGGCGATGACAAATCCTGCAAGCTTATCGACGTGGCCACAGGCCAGCTCAAAGACGAAATAATTCCACCGACGGATATCGCCGGAGGGACATTTTGGAAATGGATGGCCTTGGAAGACGGCGTGCTCTATGCGCTAATTGGAGAGCAGGAGCAAAGGGACCCGACAATGCGGTGGCGCCGGCAGAAGCACGGCTGGCCCTGGAATCCAATATCAAAGGGCTTCAATCAGCCGGACCGCATCAAAGACAGCCAAAAAGCCTATCTGGCCCATCCCTGGGGATTTGGTCGAAACGTGCTGGCCATCGACCCAGAGACAAAAAAGGTACTATGGCACTACCACGAGGATGAGCCGATTGATAGCAGGGCAATGTGCATGAAAAACGGGCGAGTGTATATCTTTCGATTTGGAGCATATTTAGCCTGTCTGGATGCGAAAACCGGCAGCCTAATTTGGCGGAAAACCCCGGACAACGCACCAGAGCTGTTTGAGTCGCTGGGAAGGTATATGAACCGGCAAGGTGCCCCCTGGAATTGGCGAACAACCGCTTATCTAAAGTGTAGCGACCGGGCTTTGTATTTTGCCGGCCCGCAGGTGGGAAAGCTCCTTGCTGTCTCGGCCAAAGACGGCAGCATCCTCTGGGAGAATCCATATAGTAACTTTCAGTTGGTTTTGCGGGAGGATGGGCTATACGGTATAAGTGGTCAAAACGATGTTGGCAGTGCCAGTATGAAGTTTGACCCGCTTACCGGGCGGATACTGGCCCAGATAAAGACAGGTCGTCGTTCTTGTACTCGGCCAACCGGGGCACAAGACGCCATTTTCTACCGGGCCAGGGGTGGTTCAACGCGTTTAGACCTGCAAAGTCTCCGTCCTGGCCTGGTGTCGCCGATGCGCCCACCATGTCACGACGGCGTCACCATCGCCAATGGCCTATTGTATTGGTGGCCCTATGCATGTGATTGTCTGCTCACGCTCTATGGCGTTACTTCTCTGGCGCCGGCAGGGGACTTCGATTTTACACCACAGGCTACAGAAACAGAGCGACTCGAAACAGCAGCAGACTCAACAAAGGTTGCGAGTTTCTCTGAATCATCGGCTGACTGGCCGACCTTTCGGGCAGACAATACCTGCAGCGCGACGACAAAGGCAGCTATCCCGGAAGATGCTAAACTACTCTGGCGGTTTGACCCCAAGACGAATGTCTCACCGGCGGCTCCGCTTCCTACAGCTCCGGTTACGGCTGGCGGCTTAGTATTTGTTAGCGGTCCGGATGGTATTGTCCGGGCTCTGGACGCAGCAACCGGCAAGCTGCGCTGGAAGGCCTATACCGGCGGGGCGGTTCGTATTCCGCCGACTATCTGGAAGGGCAGAGCTTATGTCGGCTCCGGCGACGGATGGGTTTATGCCTTTGAGGCGAGGACAGGCCGGCTGCTCTGGCGGTTCCGTGCGGCTCCAGCGGCACGCAAAATACCTGTTTACGACTCGCTGCTTTCCACCTGGCCGGCTGCCAGCGGAGTTCTGGTCGAGGACGGCGTTGCTTATGTCGCCGCCGGTATTGTCAATTACGACGGCACCTATGTCTTTGCGCTCGATGCCGTAACCGGCCGGATAAAATGGCAGAACAACACCTCCGGCCATCTGGACCGACAGGCCCGCACCGGAGTCAGTGTGCAGGGCCACCTGTTGCTAAACGACGGCAAGCTGTATCTCGCTGGCGGCAACGCCGTTTCGCCGGCCATCTACGATGCTACGGATGGAAGATGCCTTAACAATCCTGAAGAGCTTGGCCGGCTCGTACAAAACAATCTGGTTACGTCACAAAGTCCTCGCGGCTGGGAGCTGTTTCTACTCGGCGACAGCATCGTAGCTTGCGGCAAACCTTTTTACGCACACCCCAAGTATCGGGTCTTTGACGATACCGTCTTCAACAAGGTTTTTCTAACATCGAGCCGTGGTCGGGATATTGTTTGGGCCAGTAGCCAGACAAGCAGCAAGGTTATGTGCTTTGCTCATATCGATATGAGGCTGTTACGCAATAAATTGGCACAACGACGTAACCGATTCAATGTCGATTGGGCAAGACTGGGCATAAAAGATAAGCCATTATGGAACTATGATTGTGCTGGTAGTGTCGCGGTAGCGGTGTGCAGCAATGCCGTAGTAGTTGCGCGCGAATCAGAAATTCTCGCCCTGAATCTTCAGGATGGCAAGGTACTGTGGTCCCAGCCGGTGCCGTTGGCTCCTGTACCTTGGGGCCTGGCCATTGAACGCGATGGACGTGTCATAGTAACTCTTGAAGATGGCCAAGTTTTGTGTTTTGGTTGAAAATATTTGACAAATGCAAAAAGATATATTAGCCACAAAAAAGCACAAAAGGAAAACGCGGTGAATATCGAACAACGAATTTTGATATTCCCTGCTTTTTTGTGCTTTTCGTGCTTGTTGGTGGCTATTCGTGCCTTGAATAAAAAAAGTAATGGGAAAGAAACGTATTTACATGCCAGAGGCCCTCAAACGCCATCTTTCGCGTTTGGGGAACCCCCCAAAAATGGTTTTGCTTCTGTTCTTATTTAGTGCAGTAGCAGTAGTGATGGTGGCTGGTTGCCGTAAGAAACAGACGGACGATAAAGAATTAGTGGTTCTTTGTGGCAGTTCATTCCCTAAGCCGATGGAACAACTATGTTCGCAGTTCACGGCGCAAACGGGCATTAAATTCGCTACGACAGTAGCCGGCAGTGAGGACCATTTGCCCCTGATCAAAGTTGGAAAGCTCGGCGACATCTTTGTTACGCATGACCCATACCTTGATTATGTCGCTGATGCCAACGCCTTGGCTGATTATGTCCAGGTAGGTTTTGTAGCACCGGTACTGGTAGTTCAAAAAGGCAATCCTAAAGGCCTAAGAAGCATTGAAGACTTAGCTCGGCTTGGGTTGACAGTAGCCCTAACCGACCCGAAATATTCCACTTGTGGTGAAATGGTATTTCAGCTTCTGGAAAAGAAAGGCATAAAAGATGCGGTGATGAAAAACGTTGAAAACCGCTTAACCAAAGGACACAGCGCGGTGGGAACGTTTCTCAAGACACAAGCAGTTGATGCAGGCATTATGTGGAATGGTGTGGCTCACACCTTCGGTGACAGTCTGGACGTTGTGCGGACGCCGTACGAATATGATAAAGAAATTAGGGTGCATATCATTAGTCTGAGCTATTCTAAGCAGCCAGAACTGCTCAAGCAATTCATCGAATTTGCCCGGACCAAAGGTCCTAAGATTTTCGCTGAGCATGGCTATGTAAAATAGAGGTCAGAAGTCAGATGTCAGAGGTCAGAGGTCAGAGGTCAAAGGTCAGAAGTCAGATGTCAGAAGTCTGTCTTCTGTCTTCTGTCTTCTGT
>JBHIDV010000094.1:0-8667 GCA_046760285.1 Sedimentisphaerales bacterium | reverse complement strand
AAAAGATTATCTCCGGAGCACTTGGTCAAAGCCGGAAATCTCGATCAATCAGCTTCAACAAAAATCCCCAGTAATTGACTATTCTAATATGCAGCCGCCACAGATCATTGTGCCTAAGAGCCAGCCTCCAGATTCGACCTATTGGCAAGAGCTGCGCGCCAGACAAGAATACTGGGACAAGATTTACCGTGACATTCTACAGTGACGAACCAAGACACATCATCTCTCACTGCTCAGCTTGTCCCGCCCGTGATGCAGGCGGGGTGAAGGTGCGGTAATTTAACCAAGAGAAGCTGGTCCAATTGGTTAGGGCGTTTTCAATTTCTAATTGTCGATTTATGATTTTCAATATGGGATGGTTCGGCTCTGCTCACCACGAGTCTATGATTGATAATAGAGATTGCCACGGCCTTTTAGGCCTCGCAATGACACCACGCTTTTATTCGTGTCCATTCGTGGCAATAATTTTTCCGTGTAATCCGCGAAATCCGTGGTTAGAAATATGGGCTAAGCTTCTGGATAGACCCACGGCTTGCGGTAATGGCGACAGAGCAGCTTGTTGGTCTCGGGGTCGTTAATAATAACCTCTTTTTCACCATCCCATTTGATACTTCGGCCAATCTTGTACGAAAGCATGCCCAGCAGGCTCATATTTGTGGAGCGGTGACCAATCTCGATATCACATACCGGCCGCGACCCTGTCTCGATGGCCTGGAGAAAGTCAGCCCACAGCTCTTTGATGTTCTGGCTGTCCGGCTGATGTAATTGGGCGTCCTCGTGGATGACCTTTTGTCCTCTGCCGACAGGATAGAAGGTCCAGCCGTCCCGCCAGCCCATGTGGAATGTCCCTTTGGTGCCGTAGAAATAGCAGCCGACGTTTTCGCCTTTCTCAGCGTTATTTCCAGCGAACCGGCGATGTTCCCATGAGACCGTAAAGCCCTCAAATTCATAAACCGCTACCTGATGGTCCGGTGCATCACTGGTCTGTTCTTGCTTGGTAAAGACCGGCGGGCCCTGGATGGGACGACCGCCGGTGGAATAGATTGTCTTCGGATATTTTTCTTCGGTCCACCACAGGATTTGGTCCAGCCAGTGTATGCCCCAGTCGGCCAATGTGCCGTTGGCGTAGTCGAGGAATTGGCGGAAGCCCTTCGGGTGGATCTTGGTATTAAATGGACGCAACGGTGCAGGCCCACACCACATATCCCAGTCCAGGCCTTCGGGCGGCTGGCTATTCTTTCGAGGTTTCTCAGGTCCGCCTCCGTAGTGTACGAAGGCACGCACCATACCGATTTTGCCGGCCCTACCCGATTTCAAAAATTTCATTCCTGATACATTGTGGGGCGAGATTCGCCGGTGTGTGCCGACCTGTACTACTCGCCCGGCAGCGCGGGCGGCATTGACCATAGCCCGGCCTTCCTTGATAGTATGGCCGATGGGTTTTTCCACATAGACGTGTGCCCCTGCTTTGACGGCGGCAATGGTAATCAGCGGATGCCAGTGGTCGGGTGTGGCCACAATGGCAATGTCAGGTTTTTCCTCTTCGAGCAACTCCCGGTAGTCCTTATATCTTTTGGGTGTCTGGTCGCTGAACTCTTCTAACTTTCTGACCGAAGAGTCTAACTGGTTACTGTCCACGTCACACTGTGCGACGAGTTTGCATCGGCCCGACATTAGTGCCTCCCGTGCGATATTCGTGCCCCACCAGCCGCTACCGATAAGGCAAGTGCGATACTTTTTCTCGGGATTGGCCCTTAAGATAGTAGGTGCAGCGACGGCCATACTGGCGGCCATGGAAGCTTTGAGAAAAGTGCGACGGTTTATAGACATGGCAATATCTCCTTTATTTTGCGTGGAAAAATTCATAAAAAAACACCTTTTCTCTTGATAAATTTAGTAACCAGCCCGTGTAAGTCAAGTCAAAAATAGGGCAGTTATTTTCCACTTGTAGAGTGGACAAATAATAAAAAATCGTATATAATAATTTTGTTCAACAAATACTTTTGGGAAACGTAGAATAATTGTTATTACAGAACGTCTATGAAGAGGTAAATCATGTCAGGAAAATTAAACCGCCGAGCATTTTTAGAGAAATCCGTTATCACGTCGACCGCAGCCGCCTTAGGTTTGAGTTTTGAAGAGAGAGCTTTATTGGCAAGAACAACGCAATCGTTTGCTCCATCGCAAAAAGGTTCTGCTAAAGGCCTGCCGATGGGCAAGATTGGTAATCTTAAAATCACCAGATTAATCGTCGGCGGCAATCTAACCAGCGGTTTTGCTCACAGCCGAGATTTGGTTTATGTCTCTTCACTGCTGAGAAACTATTTTACAGATGGGAAAATTTTTGAAACTTGGGAGATATGTGAAGAGTGTGGAATAAATACTGCTATATTAAGACTTGATGAGCAAGTCATCAGACTCATCAATCAATACTGGAATGAAAGAGGTGGAAAGCTTCAATGGATTGTACAAATCAAGCCTAAACAACGTGACCTTCAGCACTTTAAAAATGATATAAAATTGGCCCTTGATAATGGAGCCATCGGCGCGTATATCCAGGGTGGTGTGGCAGACAGTCTTGTGGAAAAAGGCCAGGTCGAACTGCTCGGAGAGGCGCTTGAATGTATTAAAGAAAAAGGCGTAATCGCGGGCATCGGGGCGCATAAATTAGAAGTGCCAATCACATGCGAAAAGGCTGGTTTGGAACCTGATTTTTATATGAAAACTTTACATAGTCTGGCCTATTGGTCTGCTAAAAGACAGCCAGAGCACGATAATATCTGGTCTCGGACGCCGGAAAAAACTATCGAATTTATGAAAAAAATAGACAAGCCGTGGATAGCATTTAAGGTCTTAGCAGCGGGAGCTATCCATCCCAAAGAAGGTTTCAAATTTGCTTTTGAAAATGGAGCTGATTTTATCTGCGTGGGAATGTTTGACTTTCAGGTCAGAGAGGATGTAATTATTGCCAAAAACACTCTATCAAGTAAATTTAACAGGCAGCGCCCTTGGCGAGGGTAAACAATATCTAAACTGGGAAATGTGCTGTCCCTATCTAATCTAATACATAAAAAACACCGGAGAAAATCACAATGACAGAAAAGGCCAAAGAAGTCTGCCGAAGGCAATTTCTCAAAGGCTCTGCAGTTGCTGCCTTAGCTTTGAGCTTCGAAGAAAGGACTTTATTAGCAAGGACAAAACAACAACCCGCTGTCAGAGTGCAGCAAGATTCCGTGAGCAGTTTGCCGACAGGCAAAATTGGCAATCTCAAAATAAGCAGGTTAATCTGTGGTGGCAACTTAATTAGTGGCTTTGCCCACAGTAGAAACCTGATTTATGTATCTTCCTTAATGAAAAATTACTTTACTGACGAAAAAGTAATGGAAACTTTCGAGATTTGTGAAGAAGCCGGAATAAACACGGCTGTATTGAGGCTGGATGACCATTGCCTCAGGATTATCAACAAATACTGGAATGAAAGAGGCGGCAAAATCCAGTGGATTGCGCAGGTTTACCCCAAAGTAAACGACCTGACGAGCAATGTAAAAAGGGCCATTGATAATGGTGCTGTGGCAGCATTTATGCAGGGTGGCATCGGAGATGCGTGGGTCAAACAAAATCATCTTGATTTAATCGGTGAATTTGTTTCATTTGTTAAACAAAATGGGGTTCTCGCAGGCGTCGCTGGTCACAGCGTTGAAGTTCCTATCGCATGTGAAAAAGCTGGGATAGAACCCGACTTTTATTTTAAGACATTGAACACCGCAAACTATCAATCGGCTACTCCCGAAAAAACCATCGACTTTATGAGAACAGTACAAAAGCCCTGGATTGCCTACAAGGTCCTGGGTGCAGGTGTCACTCATCCGAAAGAGGGCTTCAAGTATGCATTTGAAAATGGGGCTGATTTTATCTGCGTGGGAATGTTTGACTTTCAGGTCAGAGAAGATGTAATTATTGCAAAGAATATATTATCAGATAAAATCAATAGACAGCGCCCCTGGGGAGGATGAGAAAACCTAATATAACTTAACCAGCACCCCGCCCCAATTGTCGGACGACGTCGGATTAGACCAGCTGAAAGGTATAGCTCGCGATGTCGGTGCAATTGGGGCGGGGCTTTCTCAGTCGAAATTCAGGTAGGCCATGTGGAGCTGGCGAGTTCCATTCGTTTGGTCAAGCGCATCAAAGCAGATAGCATCACCAGTACGGTTCCATCGAGGGTGAAAATCACAACGTACATTCCCGGATATGTACTTCTTTTCTCTCAGGTCTAATTTACACAGCACCAGTCCCTGCTTGGATCTGATGTTATATATTGACAAAGATTGTTCGATAGTATCGTGGTGTTTTCGGTCTGTTGCTAACCAATTTGGGTCCGGCGAGAATGTGCAGTGTCCATCATAATCCAGAAAACCACCACCTATAACCTTATAGTCTGCTTGGCCATCTGTGAAAAGTACATGCTTTCGCTCTGAACCATCAATTTCAAAAGTGGCGATTATTTCTTTATCGTTTCTCCAGTCAAAGTGCGAGACATTTTTGCCGAACGGAACGGCCTCTCGCAAATCTGAGCCGTCCAGATTGGCTGTGAACATCCCTGTCTGCCTCTTTCCACCGGGCGGAAGATAAGCACGTGCTAAAAACAAAAAGCGGCTGTCTGTTCTGTTAAAGACCGTGTGGTTGAACCACATGTGTCGGCCTTTCATTTGTGGATGTTTTTTAATCAACCGCCCATAGACTTCAGCAATTGAAACAACTAACTTGCTTTTGCCTGTGGTCAAGTCCATCAAGAATACGCCATCGTCGTGCGGTGCAGGATTGTCTGGATTTGGGTCTATCGTCCCACTATAGCCGACAACCTTTCGCAGGCGCTCCAACCGCCCGTAGGTTAAACTCAGCGCATATTTTCCGCTATGACTTACGGCACTTACAGCTCGAGGCAGAATATGCTTTTTGCCAGTATTTACATCCAAAATGACAGAAATAATGTTGTTACCATAACGACCATTATAGATAATTTGTGTTTGCGGATTGAGCGGGTTCCAGTGTAGCATTGCGCCTTGCTGCAAATTCCAAGCCTTTGTTTCAGAGACCTTCTTAAATTCACCCGTCTTTGCATCTACCAGCCCAATTGCAGCGACTTCACCTTTAGCCGGCATACGGTCTTGAAACTCACTCTCCAAACAGATAAGGTACTTGCCGGATTTATTCCACGGGCAGATCCCGTAATAGCCGAAGAAATGATGCTTTGGTCCTGAGGTCAGAGTTTGTATCTTAAACTTCGGCAGGGACCTTGCTTTGGAGGAACCCAAGGTGCTTTTTTCTTTTGAAAAGGCATCGACAACGTCCTTATTCAATGAGAATAGCCCCAAAACAATGGACTCTATGATAAATTCTCTTCTGGTAATACTCATCGGTTAGCTCCACACACATCAATCTAATTATCTGGTTTGGCTATTGTGAGATTACTCTTTCTATTTGCTATTCGTCTGTACTTAGCCAGTTCTCTACGAACTGGCCAAGGTCAAACACACCAATAATTCCATCAGGCGGCTGGGAAATCTCGTACTCAAGAGTCCATTTGGCCTGGCCAACCTTGCTTAACCAGACACCAGCAAACTGTGCAAAGTCCTTGAAGTCAATTCTGCCATCACTATAGAAGTCACCTACAAGCGGCCTGGCAGCGGCAACTTTCAGATTGTCCACCCAGAAGGTTTGAGCAATAGGTGAGCCCGGGCCTATATATGGTGCAATCAGGAACTGATTAAATTTCATGTCCGGGTGCTGCCCTGTTCTTAGCAGCACATTCTCGTAGTTAATTATCAATTCACCATCAAACCAATATTTTACCTGGCCGTCTGCTATGGCCTTGCCATCAACGATGCTGTTAAGTTGGAAATATGCCTCAACGAAGTGCCAGTCATTCTTGTACTTAGGCCCCGGACTGTCCTGAAAATACACGGCACTTGCACGCCATTGCTTGCCATTGGCGTAATGAGAACCAGCCCCATAACAGTTATCTCGTCCGGTGCTATCGCTGTTGCCATTGCAGCCTGCAACCGCCCTTTCTTCTGTGACATTGGTAAGGTCCACACCTATGTTATCTTCATCTATGTTCTTGCCATCCTGTATGCCGAGCTTGGGTACTCCCTCATTGGTTTCTATATAAAGTGTCAGATGGGTGTATGCTGGGCCTGCCCATTTCGACTCATTGTTTGTCATAAAATGAAATTCGTGCGGGTGATATGACCTGTTTGAGCCGGTCCAGTTGGCACTGTGCTTGATATAGAAACTAAGATACACACTCTCGGTTCCTGGGAATTGCCTTCTTATTGCACCGCCGGAAATTGGTTTTCTCTGTCCCCTGCGGAAATGATACTGAACTGAGCTTATGCTTCCGGGGATGTGCTCGGTGGTTGACAATTGCAGATTTGTGTTGTCATACCATCCTCGTGAACTAAAATTACCGTCGTCAAAGAGCTCCTCTAAAATTATTTCCCCGGCACACTTACCACTACCGACCAGAGACGGTATCAAAACAAGACAGAATAAACATAGCAGTTTTTTACACACAGCACCCTCCTGCAGTTATAAAACCGTATGAATTGTATAATCTTAAAACCAGAATTTATTCATCCCTTAGTTATACCATATTAGTTGCTATCCTCATTGAAAAAAATGGGCATGGTAGCGATTTTTTCACTTGACGGGGCAGATTAAATACTCTCTCGGATAATTTTTGCACCGAGTGGATTTAGCCTTTCTTCGATTTTTTCGTAGCCGCGGTCGATATGATAGACCCTGTTGACGGTTGTAGTTCCTTCAGCAGCCAAACCAGCCAGAACCAGTGCTGCCGAGGCTCGCAAATCTGATGCCATTACTGGGGCGGCGATTAATTTTTTTACGCCTGCTACAATTACAGCCGGCCCTTCTTTGCGCAAATTAGCTGCCATTCGATTTAGTTCGGCAACGTGCATAAATCTATCTGGAAAAACCTTTTCGATTACGACAGAATTTCCCTGGGCAAGTGACAAAAGGGCCATAAACTGGGCCTGCAAATCGGTAGGAAAACCCGGATACGGCTGGGTGGTAATATCCGCGGGCTTTATGGGCAGGCCTCCGGCAACGACACAGCCATCATCGGCCTTCTCAACTGTTACGCCAATACTTCTTAACTTATCAACGACAGCCATCATGTCATCGAGCCGACAGTTCGAAAGCCGCAACTGGCCCGCTGTTATAGCAGCAGCAACCATAAAGGTTCCGGCCTCAATTCGGTCCGGAATCACCTCAAATTCAACTGGCTGTAGGTGTTTGACTCCATCAATAATTAGTCGTGGCGAGCCAATACCACTTATCTTGGCACCCATTTTATTCAAGCAGTTTGCCAGGTTGGCGATTTCGGGCTCACAGGCTGCCGATTCGATTACGGTGCGTCCCTTTGCCAGCGTTGCAGCCATCAGCACATTGGCGGTTCCCAGAACGGTCGAGCCGAACGGCCCGCCCAGGAAGATCTCTTTGCCGGTCAAACCCTTCGGTGCTTCGGCGACAATATAGCCATTTTTAAGATGGATTCGTGCACCGAGCTCTCGCAGCCCTCTGAGGTGAAGGTTAATGGGCCTATCACCAATGGCGCAGCCGCCAGGCATTGAAACCTCTGCCCTGCCACAACGAGCAAGCAATGGGCCGAGTATGCAAATGCTGGCCCGCATCTTGCGGACAATTTCATATTCACCGACCGGATTATCAATTACCGTTGAATCTATAGACAAATGGCCGTCCAATTGCTTATCGCTTATCGCTGGTCGCATATCACGATTTGCGATTTGGATTCGCGATTCGCGGGTTACCCGGCAGCCCAATTGCTTAAGCAGTTGGCTAAAAACCGAAATATCGGAAAGGTTAGGCACAAAGGATATACTTGATTTTCCGCCAGCCAAAATCGCAGCAGCCATTATGGGCAGCGCTGCGTTTTTTGAGCCGTTTATCCTGACACTGCCAGAAAGCCGAACCGGTCCTTCAATGCGAAATACATCCATAAACTGATTTACTATTTACAATCTACTATTTATTATTGACACCTGAAAAAATCGTAAATGTAAAATAGTAAATAGTCAATAACAAATGGGCAATGGTTAAGCAATTCACCAGCTCTATAAGTATAGAAGAGATCATTTCTCTGGTCGGACTAATCTTATTAGCTTCTTGGCTGCTTAGAACATCTCTGGGAAGAAACGCGTTAACCGATGCGCCGCCTCGCCGAAATAATATGCCTGTTTATCTGCCGTTTATACCGCTGTTTATCTGGCTGGGGGCTGTTTCACTGGCTATACAAATCACGAGAAGACTAAGGGGTGATTTAGGCCCCCACGGAGCGCCAGCTCTGCAAAATTGGCAAGGCGCCTTCTTTGACAACCTTATTCTCTGCATAGGCGCGATAATGACCATTGGAGTAATTATCTTTTTAGCCAGAAATACTTTTGCTCGCCGATTAAAGGGATTCGGCCTGAAGGCAAAGACAATCCCTAAAGATTTTCTTGCCGCGCCTGTGTTTCTGCTGTCCATTTGGCCGCTCATATTGGTAATGATAATACTGACCGCATACTTTGGAAAAGTTTTCTTCGGCCAAGACTATCAAATGCCCCAGCATGGACAGCTGGAACT
>JBHIDV010000093.1:0-8723 GCA_046760285.1 Sedimentisphaerales bacterium | reverse complement strand
GAAGCGGTGATATTCTTTTTTCAGGTATGGCGAAGTTAATTGGATATATGCTCACCTGGACGACTTACGGTAGCTGGTTACAGGGTGACAAACGCGGTTTTGTAAGAGATGGAGAAATCCTTCAGGGTGATGAAAGAATTCTTGAATTATGCAAGAAATTGCAGAAAGGACCAACGGTCAAATTAAAAAAACAAGAAAAGGCGCTCGTAGAAACGGCAATATTGAACGAGGCCGAACGTATCAGTCACAAAATCGAAGCGTTGGCAATTTGCACCAATCACATCCATCTGGCGGCACGGCCATGTGATAAATCGATAGAACGTATCGTTAGCATGTACAAAAACGCAGTGACGGGGGAAATTGAAACGTTTATTTAATTAACTTGACAAAAAGTCGGCAAATCGTATAGACTCGTCATGAAAGAAGACGCAAAATATTTTGCGGGCGTAATTCAGTGGTAGAATGTCAGCTTCCCAAGCTGGACGTCGTGGGTTCGAATCCCATCGCCCGCTTTTTGCATCTTCTTCATTGTAGCTAACCTACATATTTTTTGTCATGTACGCGAGATTCATTAAGGAGCCAAAAAATGAAAAGGTTAACTTTGTTCTGCACGACGGTTTTAATTTCAGTGTTGATAGGGCAGACTGCGAAAGCAACCAGCGGTGAACCTGGCTTCGTTAGCATTTTCAATGGCCAGGACCTAACCGGCTGGGACGGTGACCCGCGTCTGTGGTCTGTAAAGGACGGAGCAATCCGCGGCCAGACGACGGCAGAAAACCCGGCTCAATACAATACATTCTGCATCTGGCGCGCAGGTTTATTAAAAAACTTCATCCTCAAGATAAAGTTCCGTATCCAAAGCGGCAACTCCGGCATTCAGTACCGAAGCAAAGAGTTTAGCAAGTGGCGTATCTGTGGCTATCAGGCTGAGGTCGTGGATAAACCAGGTGCAGTCGGTCTTCTCTATCACGAGGCTGGCCGGGCCATGCTGGCTAATGTGGGCGACTTTGTGGTTATCGACCAGCAAGGTAATAAGAACGTCGTAGGAAAGGTTGCCGACCTCGAAGCACTCAACAAGGCTGGCTACTACAAAGAGAAGGACTGGAATGAGTACACTATTATCGCCCGTGGCAATCACATTGTGCATTACCTAAACGATTACCAGACTATTGAGCTGATCGACAATGACCGCGTTGTAAACCCTGACGACCCGTCGGACCGTAATGGCGCCGCTAAAGAAGGACTGCTTGCGTTACAGCTTCACAGAGGACCGCCGATGGTGGTCGAGTTCAAGGACATTCGAATCAAGCATCTGCCGGAAAACTACGGTAACGCCATCCGTCTTTTCAATGGCAAGGACCTCTCAGGCTGGACCTTCTCCAGCAATAAACTGAAAGGAACTTTCGGCGTCAAAGACGGTGTTATCACCGATACAGGCCGGCCTGCAGGCTACATCCGCACCGTCAAGGACTACACCAATTATGTCCTGCGGCTGCAACTACGCCATGTCAAGCCAGGCAATAGTGGCGTCTTACTGCGGATGACCGGCCCGGATAAGGTCTGGCCGAAATCCATCGAGGCCCAGGGTGCCTCCGACAACATGGGTGATATATGGAACATCGACAATGTCCCGATGAAGGTCGACCCAGCCCGCACCAGGGGACGACGCACCGTCAAGCTCCATCCTTCGAATGAGAAGCCCACGGGGGCGTGGAATGAGTACGAAATCTACATGAATGGCGGCGACCTGCGGATCTATGTCAATCGTCTGCTGCAAAATTATGCCACCGAGTGTCAGGAGATTCCTGGCAAGATATGCCTCCAGTCGGAAGGCTCACCAAAGGAGTTCCGCAATATCGTGCTGATACCAATCATCAGCGAGAAAAAGGTTGCTTTTGAAATAACCAGTACTGCGTTTAAGGATGGGCAGTACATCCCTCGCAAGTACACAGGTGAAGGTGTGAATGTTTCGCCAGCTTTGAGCTGGACAGGTACACCTGCAGGAACTAAAAGTTTCGCTTTGATTTGCGACGACCCTGACGCGCCAGGGCGGACCTGGGTCCACTGGGTTATTTACAATGTCCCGGCTGATGCTGCCGGTCTATCCGAAGCAGTCCCAAAGAAAGACAGATTGCCTGATGGCTCTATGCAGGGCATAACTGATTTTCGTCGAGTAGGTTACGGCGGCCCCATGCCGCCCAGAGGACCAGCACATAGATATTTTTTCAAGCTTTACGCACTTGATAGCGTACTTGACCTCGGACCGAGAGCAACAAAATCAGAGCTTCTAAGAGCAATGAAAGGACATATCCTGGCTGAAGCTCAGTTGATCGGTCTTTATAAGAGATAGACCAACGCTCTGCACAGGTTGGCTGATAGACTGTCATTACTTCGCTTCGCTCAGAGCCTGACGGAGGGACAAGTAATCATAATCTCATTTTTTAGAAGGAAAGTAGAATGAAAAAAGCTCTCATCTTACTTGCATTATTACTGGCACTTGGTCAGTCTTCTTGCACCACCCTTACCACAAACTTTCATGTTGTCGAAGAAGGCAGATTTTATAGATCTGCTCAACTTGATACAAATACGCTGGAGAAGAAAATTAAAGAATATAACATAAAGACGGTGGTTAACCTACGGGGAGAAAGACCGACAGAGGGTTGGTATGAAGCTGAGAAGAAATTATGTAAGCAGCTTGGCGTCAAATATGTTAGTATAAGGTTTAGCTCTAAGCCATCAAAGCAGCGCATAGAGGAGCTTTTGTTCGTATTTGACGGTGCCCCGTATCCAATATATGTGCATTGTGAAGGAGGCAGAGATAGAACGGGTTTGGCCTCTGTGATTTATCTGGTTGATAGAGGAAAACCAGTTGACGAGGCTTTCTCACATCTAACGGGCTGGCAATACAGGAACGTCCTCTTTACTGATAGAAACATACAACGAGATTTTTTCAAACTTTATACAGATTTTTGCCAGAATAATGGCGAGATAAGTTTTAGAGATTGGTTGAGCAAGCATTACCAGGGTTCGGGGGCCCCCCAAACGCAAAAAATGGCGTTTGGGGAGCCCCTTCCCAGCTGTCCCTGACTCCGCAGGGATAACCTCCGCTTTCGCGGGGGTAACGTCATTGCTGCCCCTGCTTTCGCAGGGGTAAACTTGTCCCCGCATAAGCGGGGAGCAGGAATTGTCCCCGTGCAAGCGGGGAAATGGCGGCTGGGGTCTCCCAAGAATGAAAACATAAGGACTTGCCGGTGGAAAAACTCAATTTCAGAGTAGTTGTCAGCAAAATAGTTTTGATTTTGACCATTTCTTTCTCATTATTAGGTTGCGCAAGCCCGCTAAAACAACAGGCTCAAACGGTAAGAGTTGCTCCTGTCTCTGAGCAATATAAATTAGCGGAGAGATTACAAGGCAGGGTTTACGTTTTTCTGGCAGAAACAAGCACCGGTCAAGAGCAGCATAAATACGCAGTTTCTGACTCCTTGGCACGAGCCATAAAAGAATACAGCAAGGTCCCTACCGCTTTATTATTTTTAAAATTTGGAGATAAAACAGCCGAAGAAATTGCCTTTGCTGAAAATCTTGAGCTTTTGTCATTCACGGAGCTTGCAAACCGGTTGAACGAGAAAAACATAGCGCAAAGATACGCGGAAATGAGGGACTTTTATCAAAGAAACGGCATGTTTCGAAAAACAGATATAGAATTCTTAGGAAAAGAGACTGAGGCTGATTATTTCATTCTACCTTGTTTGTTAGATATCAGGCGGTGGGGCACATCAAGATTTTCAATATTCGGACTAAAGATTATTAATACTCAGATAATTGCTGTGGTAGTAAGCATGGAAATCTGGGATGCAAGAACGGGACATAAAGTCTTTAGTGCTACTTCCGATGTGACTATAGCCAGCGAAAGAATCAGAGAAAATCCAATTTCTATAGATGAAGCCTTCCAGAGCGCCTGGTTTGGGATAATAGAACAGCTACCCGAATAGTTTTTCCTTTTAGCTATGGCCAATTTGAAATTTGAAATTTCAAATTCCAAATTCGAGCCATCTGGGCCTAAGGTGGCTTTTAGAGCAATCTTGGCCTGGTATCTAATATTGCTCTGTTCATGTGCGCATTACAAATGTGACCCGGATTATGATGGTCCAAGCAAAAGGCCTGCGGAAATACTGCAGTATTACAACTATACCCAACCGCCCATCGAGGTTAAAGTTGACCAGATTAAGGAGAACAAAAAGTATGTTGTAGAGAGAGTGGAGTTTCCCTCTACAATTAATGTTTTTGGGACAGAGCACATAAAGGTCGACTATTATGTGCAGAAAAAACAAGGAAAATTCCCCACAGTGCTTATTTTGCCCATAGCAGGTGGAATAGATTTTACGATCAAAAGTTTTGCTAATCATTTTGCCACAAGTGGTTTTAATTGTGCTGTTGTACACAACAGAGATGTTGAGCTGAAGGCAATCACCAGCGCAGAGGAGGTTGAAAATTACTTTAGACAGGCAGTTTTAGATAATAGACAAGTTCTGGACTACTTAGTTCAAAGAAAAGAAGTTGATAAAAATAGACTTGGCTGTTTAGGTTTGAGCCTCGGCGGCATAAAGGCAAGCTTAGTGTCCGCAGTAGATGAAAGATTAAAGTGTAGTGTAATAGCACTTGCTGGCGGTAGTATTGCAGATATAGCTCTTAGCTCTGAAGAAAAAGGCATCAAGGATTATATAGCAGAACTATTAGAAATGGGCATCAGCTCAGAAACCATATACGCTGAATTGTCAGAAAGGGTAGAAACAGACCCTCTCAAATTGGCTCAATATTTAGATGCCCGAAATGTCTTAATGTATATTGCAATATTTGACAGAGTTATTCCGAGAAAGTGTGGTGACAGATTATGGAAAGCTAGTGGAAAGCCGGAAGTAGTCTATCTTTTCTCAGGTCATTTTAGTTCGATTATCTACTTACCATATGCTGAAGTAGAATCTTTGAGGTTCTTTAAAGAGAAATTGAAATGATTCAGGGGACAACCTTGCTCGGTACTCGTCGAGCTCATGCCCGTCCGAGACGGGCTGGATGAGAGGGGCCCCGCAAAGCGGAAACCCAATCGAGGATCGAGGTGGGAACCTGCGATAATGTTTCAAGGAGGTTGTTATGTTAAAAGATCGAGCGGTAATCTGGGTGCTGGAGTATATTGTAGGCGGAGTGCTGGTCCTCATACCACTGGCGACCCTGGGCTTTTTCTGGTCTGCTTGGCGAGCTCAGCTACCGTTTTTCGCGGCTGGGAATCCTTGGATAGACGCTCACATCTGGGCCGGGTACTTATTCGTTATCTGTCTCGGGGTAACTTTGCTCTCTTGCGCCAGTTCAATGAGGCAGCGGATGCTTCTGGCAAAGCAGATAGACAGCCTGGCCAAACAAATGCAAGACCACTGCTCGTCTTCACACGAACAGGCCAGAGACGAAAATCAAACAGATAAAAATCAAAATGCTGATTCCAAAATCCTTAGATAAATGTTATCTTGGAAGGCAAATTATGGACCGACGCGAGTTTCTGAAAGTTGTGGGCCCGGGGTTGCTGTCACTGAATATATCGGGATGCCTGAGCATCTCTAAGCGACTTGCGAGCAACCAGCCGCCCAATATCGTCCTCATCGTTTCTGACGACCAGGGTTACCATGATCTCGGTTGTTACGGTAATACAGAGGTCAAGACGCCCAACCTTAACCGGTTGGCTGCCGATGGTGTCCGACTAACTAACTTCTACGTTACCTGGCCAGCTTGCACGCCGTCAAGAGGAAGTCTGCTCACAGGCCGGTATCCGCAGCGCAACGGCACTTATGATATGTTTCGCAACGACTTGGTTGATTATGACCACCTCTATACGAAGCACGAATACGCTGTATCGTGGGAAATGATCGGCGGAATGGATAGCCGTGAGGTGTTGCTCCCCAAGGTGCTCAAAAAGGCTGGTTACGTCTGCGGCATCTTCGGCAAGTGGGACCTGGGGCAGTTACATCGTTTTCTTCCGCTGCAACGCGGCTTTGATGAGTTTTACGGGTTTACCAACACCGGCATTGACTATTGGACGCACGAACGTTATGGAGTGCCGTCGATGCGCCGCGGTAACGAACCAACTACCGAGGATAAAGGTACATACGCCACAGACCTGTTTCGGCGGGAAGCGGTAAGCTTTATCAAAAGACACAAGGACCGCCCCTTCTTTTGCTATGTGCCATTTAACGCACCACACGGAGCCTCCAACCTTCAGCGTCCGCGCCCTGGTGTGCAAGTACCGCAGCAATATTTACTAAAGCACTACCCTCAATACGACCCTAAAGATGCCAACTCTCGCACAGCCCGCCGTATACGCTATATGGCTGCTGTCACCTACATGGACGAGGCCATCGGCCAAATCCTTGACCTGTTGGCGGAACTCGGCTTAGAGGACAACACCATCGTGCTGTTCCTCTCGGATAATGGCGGCAGCGGCATTGCGGATAACGGCCCCTTACGCGGCGGCAAAGGCCGATTATTCGAGGGTGGAGTCCGTGTACCCTGCATCGTACGCTGGCCAGGTGTGATTGGCAAAGGGACAGTCTGCAAAGAATTTCTGACGGCCTTGGAGATATTTCCTATGCTCTGTAGAGCCGCAGGTGTGTGGCCGCCCAAAGATGTAATCCTCGATGGATTCGATATGACTGCGGTTTTGGCGGGCAAAGAGAAATCACCACGTAAGGAGATGTTCTGGCAGCGTCGCGCAGATATTGCTGCCCGGGTCGGAAACTGGAAATGGGTTGAATCGGCTCGTGGCTCAGGGTTGTTCGACCTTTCAAAAGATATCGGTGAACAGCATGACCTGTCAAAGCAAAAGCCGCAGGTGTTGCGCATGGTCAAATCACGCTTTGCGGCATGGGAGAAACTTATGGCTAAAGCTGAGCCGCGCAGACCGTTCCGGGACTTTTAGTCGAACTATTTGAAGGGATATGGCAATGGCACAGGCAATTACACGACGCGAATTTATGGCTCAAACTGTAGGGCTTGCTGGTCTAACTGCTGTGTTACCTCGTCGCGGTTTTGCCAGCATGACGCATAAAGGTCGTCCCAATATCGTCCTTATTATGGCTGATGATCTGGGATATGGCGATGTTGGATGTTATGGCTGCGCCGATATTCGAACACCAACGATAGACAAATTAGCGGCTGAAGGAGTGAGATTCACCACCTTTTACGCCAATGGCCCTGAGTGCTCACCGACCAGGACGGCTCTGCTGACAGGCCGCTATCAGCAACGGGTAGGTGGCTTGGAATGTGCCATTGGCATCGGCAATGTTGGCCGATATGACGACGCGATTCGGCTGCGAGAGACCAACGACCTTGGTCTTCCTGCTGACCAGATTAGCATTGCCCGCATCCTAAAAGATGCCGGATATGCAACAGCTATTTTTGGCAAGTGGCACTTAGGTTATGAAAGCAAATTTTCACCGAACAATCATGGTTTTGACCACGCATTTTATGCCATTGGTGGAGGTATGGATTACTTTCACCACGTAGAACCACCGCCCAGCAATATGCACGCCCTCTATCAAAATGGCAAGCCGATTAAACGCAAAGGCTATTTCACCGATTTAGTGACGGACGAGGCCATTCAGTTTATAGAACAACAAACCAAGGATTCGCCTTTTTTCCTGTATATTCCTTTCACTGCCCCACACTCTCCCTATCAGGGACCTTCCGATTACCGTCCACAGCCACTGCCGGAAGACTCCGAGCTCTGGAATCAAAGCAAGGGACCAAAGGACATCTATTTTGCTATGATCGAGAGAATGGACCAATGCATTGGCAAGATTTTGAGAAAACTTGAAGAAAAAAAGTTGGCGGATAATACAGTGGTCATTTTTATGAGCGATAACGGAGCTTCCCGTTCGGGAAGTAATCTTCCTTTCTCCGGATACAAAGGAAATCTCTTTGAGGGTGGTATCAGGGTTCCCTGTATTGCAAAGTGGCCTGGCGTACTTCCGGAAGGGTTCGTATCAGCTCAGCCGTGTATGACCATGGACTTTTCCGCATCGATTGTCAGGGCAGCAGGCCAGCCCGCTCCCCGGAATCGACCGTTTGATGGGATAGATATCTTAGAATTAATTGAAAAAAACCAACCTGTTCGAAAACGAACGCTATTTTGGCGTGCTCGAAGAGGCCAGTGGACAAGAAAAGCGGTACGGCATGGTGCTCTGAAATATATTTCTTTGGCCAAGGGTGATGACGTACAAGAATATCTTTTTGACCTCGAGCAGGATCCGATGGAGAAAAATAACCTGATAAGTTCGCGAACAAAAGTTACGCGAACGTTGAAATTGTTATTGAAGGACTGGGAGGAAAAAGTAAAGCATAAGCGCTAATACACGCCGAAAATCGCGGCTTATGAATACTCAAGAAGGTCTTCAAATTTTTGCTTGACGGGGAAAGGGCTAATTTAGTATAAATAAGGGTGCTGAATTTCTTCAGTTTTCAGGGATAAAGAATGGGCGTATGCGAGGTAGGAGGCCTTAATGTAAAATCTACATCTTAGAATTATGGTCTGTGCCTATTAAAAACAGTTGTTATTTCGGTTTTTCGCCGAAGAATATCTTGTTTTGAGGTTTTGTATTCTTGAAGGAGGTAGTATTATGTGTAGAAGAACGAGAAACTCAATAACAATTTGTGCATTAGTAGGATTGATTGTGGTAGCG
>JBHIDV010000092.1:0-8736 GCA_046760285.1 Sedimentisphaerales bacterium | reverse complement strand
GAAAGAGTAATTGTTACCGGCTCGCTGAAATATGACACCGCCCAAATCACTGATAAGGTCGATAGCGCAGATGCGCTTGCAGCACAACTCAAAATTTACTGTCATTGCGAGCCCGAACGAAGTGAGGGCGTGGCAATCTCAAAGCTAACAGACGAGATTGCTTCGGTCGCTTCGCTCCCTCGCAATGACGTCGTTGAAGCTCAAAAGTTGTGGGTTGCAGGTGCCACGGGACCAGGCGAAGAAAAAATCATACTCGATGTTTTCAAAAAATTAATTCAGGTGCAACAATTCAATGATCTACGGCTGGCAGTAGTGCCGAGAAAACCCGAAAGATTTGACGAAGTCGCACGACTTATAGAACAATCCGGTTTTAACCTTATCCGATATAGCAACCTGAAAACAGCAAAATCCAATACCATTGAACAATCGAAAATCGAAAATCGAAAATTGAAAATTGATGCGGTTATTCTTGGCGACACGATGGGCGACTTGCGAAAGTTCTACTCACTGGCAACGATTATTTTTGTTGGCAGGTCTTTAGTACCGATGGGCGGCTCTGACATGATGGAGGCCGCCGCCCTCGGCAAATGCACCATATTCGGCCCACATGCCTTCAATTTCAGACAAACTGTCGATGCCCTTCTTAAAGATAACGGCGCCATTATGGTTAAAGACAAGCAAGAGCTGCTCCAGACGATGCAGAAATGCCTTCGCGACCCAGATTTCGCTTCAGCAATCGCCAAGAACGGCCAGGAGGTAATCAGAAAACATCAAGGCGCAACAACAAAGAGCATCGAGCAAATCGCTAAATTCCTGAGCTAATCGTTGCTATCCTGATTTTTTAGCGCAGTAATTATTTCCTTTTTTATCTGTTCAAGGTAAATAAACACGCCGACAAGTCCGAGTATAACAAGAAATAACCCTGCAATAAACCTGTTACCCAAAGGTTCACCCTGCAACGTGGGCAATCCATAAATCAGAGGCCAACCAAAAGCTATAACCATCATAATAAAAGCCACTTGTTTTGTCACCGCGGCACCTGCTCTTTTATTCATAAATTACCTCCCTTTACGTCAGTTTTGGGATAAGACCCTCGGCGTAGTTGACAAATGTTTTTGTCCGTTCTATCCAGACACTTACATCTTCAGCCTGAAACTTGACAAAGTCTCCGTAGTCACCTTCCAAGCGGTTATCAAACAAGAGGTCAAAATGTTTGCCTAATTCTTTCGGGATAATGCCTGTTTTTACAAGCTTGCGATGCATTAGTGAACGTAGATATCCATGTTTGCTTGTAGATAAATTTTTCGTCAACAACAAGGCTGAGACCGCGTAAAAGCAAGCGTAGTAAAGACGATTTACGTACGCGTTAATATGGCCTGCATCGAATAACATTTTAGCTTCTTCGATGGCTTCTCTGGCACGCTCCATACGGTAGGCAATTAAAGCACGTTCTTCTTCAGTCATAAAAGCACTCCTTCGCGGTCGACGTTCTTATGAAAGGGCATAGCTCGGTAAAGAGGCGAGTCCCACTTTTGTTTGCTGTAGGTGAATAATGTCAGGACCGCACCGGTTTCTAACTCTAAAGGATATACATGGTCAAGTATTTTTTCTTTTAGCTTCATATCAACCGGGCCGTTTACAATTATTAAAATGTCATAGTCGGAATAATCATGGGCGTCACCTCGGGCGCGAGAGCCGTATAGAATCACATCTGCATCCGGAACAACCTGCCTTATGGCTTGCTTGCATCGCCGTAGCAATTCAACATCTGCAGCACTACCATTCCACGAATCAATAGATATCATAACTGCCTCGGCTTGATTACTTCAATCTTTCTGCTAATGCTTTGATATAAGCTGGTCCTGTTCCGCAGCAGCCGCCAATAATGTTTACACCGGCTGAATAAATCTTTTCAGCAGCAGCCACAAAATCCTCTGGCGAAACCCTATAAACCGCTTTTCCATCAACTAACTGCGGCTTTCCAGCATTAGGCTCGGCAAAAATCAAAACATCTCTGCCGGAAGCTGTTACCGCTGAAACAAACTTTTCTGCCAATTCTACATATTCATCAAGTGTCAGGCTGCCACAATTAAATCCTATGGCGTCAACATCTAAGGAAACTACTTCTGAAACTGCTGCTTCGACATCAATGCCCATCATTGTCCTGAAATCATGGCCACTATGGTCAAAGCTGAACGAGACGAACACCGGCAATTGGCAAACTGATTTTACTGCTTCAATAGCAATTGTCGCCTCATCAAGGGCAGTCATGGTTTCGATTATAAAGCCGTCCACACCGCCATCTAAAAGTGCCTTTGCCTGCCGACGGAAAGCATCCTTTAACTCCTCCGGCTTTAGGTTTCCCAAAGGCTGCAAAAAATCTCCGGAAGGTCCAACATCACCCAGGACGTACTTTTCATTCTCAACAGCCTTTCGAGCAATTTGCGCACCTGCCAGGTTTATCTTTTCGACCTTATCATCAAGGCCGTGTCGGGCCAGAGCAAATCTATTAGCCCCAAAAGTGTTAGTAAGAATCGCATCGCTGCCCGCTTTTAGATACGATCGGTGGACATCTGAAATAATACCAGGCGACTCAACATTTAGATAGTCATTGCACTTGCCTGCTTCAAGTCCGTGGGCAATCAATTCAGTTCCCATCGCCCCATCTAATAAAAACAAGCCTTGTTTAATTCTTTCTCTTAAGCTTATCCTGGGCATAAATAAATTCCCTGTCTTTGCCTGCATTTTTGTGACTCGGTTCTTTCGTCCTCATTAGTCCATAATCCTCACTGTTGTTCAATCCACTTTCCACCCATGTTTATATAAACATGCTTAAACCCATCTGTTTT
Source organism: Sedimentisphaerales bacterium (assembly GCA_046760285.1). Classification (GTDB taxonomy): domain Bacteria; phylum Planctomycetota; class Phycisphaerae; order Sedimentisphaerales; family Anaerobacaceae; genus JBHIDV01. Next base: position 5,887 of record JBHIDV010000092.1, on the reverse strand, counting down.
GCCACGAGTGAAAAGAAGGTTTCTTTGCTTCGCGCTGAAGCTCGCTGGTTTGACAGACGTCAGGCGAACAGTCACGCTATCCAAATCTCTTACACTTTCCCCACGCCTGGTAATCTTTATAAGCCTTGGCACAGAAAATTCCTCCGAAACCTGTTCGTATTTATCCAGCTCCATGATAATTTGGGCCTGCCTATTCACATCATGATACTCAATTTTTCGAATCAAATAGTCGCAGTTATAAATATATATTTTCTTGATTATGCCGACTTTGTCATCGCATCTTGTCAGAACATCAAATGCCTCTTTTTTCGACAATGACCACCTCTCGTCACCGTTTCTGTCGCTTCGGCCTGCTATAATTCCAAGACCCTCAAGCACCAGTGGCGGACTAATCATAAGTTCATCAAGATATTTTATTTGCTCCCACCTGCCCCACCAGTAGCTACTGATTTGTTTAAGTCTTATTGCCAGCCAAAACTCATTTTTGTTCGAGCCCAGAACAACACCCCTTGGGTCGAAGGCTACGTCACCCTGCATATAAATTTCAGCCGGCGGATTCACCCAAAGCTTTATGGGAAAATTTTCTTTTCGTCGCTTTCCGTCATCATAATATTCCAGACGGCATTGGCCATTAGCTTTTAGTGGCACGGTGTTCTGTGAGTGCGGCCTCAGAGCAGATAACGCCGCTGCTACAGTTTCTTTGCCTGGACAGAGACGCGTTGGCTTTTGAATCTCCGGAGCACACCCTGTAAGAATCAATATCGCTGCAGTAAAGTGAAACAACACTTGGTTGTTATGCCGCTGATAGTACATTTTTCTTAAACCACGCATTACACAGCAGGTTATCAGGGTATCAGAGTATCAGGTAGTGGACATCAGGCTATCAGACTATCAGTTTAATCGTAACTGTCCCTGAGACCCTGATGTGGGTTCCCGCGAAGCGGGGTCCGTCCTGGTATCCTGCATCCTGATGCCCTGATACCCTGGTATCCTTGTTTTTATGCCTTTTCGTGGCCATTTTATAGATCCGTTTGTAGAATCTCGCCTATCTGCGAGGATAGTTGCGCGATTTGTGCCTCATCGAGATGTGGATTTATAACCTCCACGATTTCCTTTTCAGACGTTATTCTCAAACGCCAGATTTCCTTACCGTCTTCGACCCTGGATGAATCGTATTTTAGCCGTCTTTTTCGCATCAAAACTAACGCCAGGACAAAGCGAAAATTTATTTTTTCCTGCTCGTTTTCTTTTTCCAGCCGATCAAAAAAGGCCATCAGCATATCATCATCCACGAATCTGGCCTTTTTCTGGCCGGGTTGTGGCAGCTTCGTTTTCCAGAAGCAGAACACATCTGGTTTTTCCTTCTGCCAGTAATCTGCGCAGAAATCCCGCCGCTCAAGTCCCTGCTCGGTCTCTATCAGAGCGCCGAAGTATTCTTCGCCGTATTCAATCTTCTTACCGCTGCCGTAGCAGTGCCCCAGCGGCTTATCTATTTCCCACTGGTCCATCTTTGCTTGATTTAGCCACGAAAAGGCTCAAAAGGCCATCTTTTTTGTGCATTTTGTGCCTTTTTGTGGCAATAATAACTGAGATTTTTATGCCTCTTTGTGGCCAATAATTCTTCTTCTACAGGCTACTCAAACTTAAGCCATTCACTTAAGTTTTGTACAGTTTTAGGGCCTATGCCTCTTATTTTTTGCAAATCGTTACAATCCTGAAAGGGCCGAGGTTCGTCATTTTTTTCGCGGAAATTTTCACGATAAGCTACTATTGCCTCGGCACGGACAAGACCTATGTTCGGCAATCTTACCAAGCTCGCCACCGATGCGTCATTCGGATTTATCTTCTCATCTAACACTATTTCGCATCCGCCAGGGAGCGATCCAAACGACATAACACTCGAAGCTACAAACGCCATAGAGAACAAAACACAAACCACTACACTGATAACAAACGCGAATGATAGAATTCTGTTTTGGTTAGTTTCTGCCTGCACCGTTTAATTTCTTGCTTTGTTGAATTTGTTAGCGAGAACCCCACGTAAAACCCTTCGACTTTGCTCAGGGCAGGCTTGGGGCTAAATACGCTCCCTTACCGACTGAAAATATTATCATGAAGTTTTTTCAAAGCTCGAAATGACTTTTTAGGTTCAAGCTGGCTGGTCAACAGGCCGCTATTTGCTATGGCGCTACCCTTCATATCAGCGAGGGTCGAATACGTCACTGCATCAACGAATGGCTTGCTAAGCGCTATTTTGTAGAACTGCTCGATCCATTGTGCCTGTCGCGATTGGTCCCATTCCTGGTGCCAGATGCCGGCAACTTTGCCGCTGTACAAACCATCGCTGTTTTGGCTGGGAACTTCTACACCAGTTATATACAGGGGCTTGGCTACCGGACCAACGTAATCCAGAATTGCCGATATTTGCATCATATCTCTAACGTGCATACCGGATTGATTTTTGCCAAACCGCATAACCAATCCAAATGCATCAAAATTAATCCCACTTTGCACCACCATATCCATATATACTAACGGCGGAATACTATTGGGTATTGTCGCATAATATTCGCCCCATGGATTGCTGATTTCTATTATCCTCATAGCCCTGTTGCTGGCTGCCTTTGTCGCCATATTAGCTGCACGCGTCATCTCCAAAACCTGCTCGAAGCTGAAACCAAAATGATTAAACACATTCAGGCCACTTATAACATACCATTTGTGGATGCTGCCGGAGTAGCGAGTCACTACCTTGGAAACGAATTGATATGCAGTTTCACGAATCTTTTCAAACTCTGCTTCGCTGCGGAGCAGCCATTTGGGTAGATTCTCTTTGGAAAAACGAAGTAATGGTCCTGCACCTATTGTCAACTTCCTTTTACCAAGTACATCCATGCAGGCATCAACTGCTGAAAAATCGAACCGGCCTTTTTGAGGTTCCATTTGAGCCCAGTTTATAGGTATCATTACCGAGCCAAACAATTCCAGTAGCCTGTCAACATATTCAGAATTATTAATCTGTGTGGGGTCTACTCTACAGCCCAGGCAGCCTCGAGAAAACCCATGGCTTCTGGCTCTGGCGTTGAAAAGCAACTCTGCCTGTTTTATAGCCAACTTCTCTGAAAAAACGATAGCTTTTTTGAGTGATTCGTCAGCTAAATGAGAGGCTGTGGGTGCATCGCAAATTTCTTGAATTGCCTGAATAAATAAATCCTGGGCTTCTTTGGAGGTATCTTCTAAGCCCGCAACAGCGTCGAAAAACGACCAGTCCTCTCGCTTGTTGATGATTTGCATTAATTTTGCCCGCGCTATCTCCAGATTCAAATTGTACGGACGGTCTCTTTCAGGAAGGCAAGTTGTGGGCAAAAGCATTCTTCCAAAACCGTCAATAGGCCACAGTAAAGCCAGCCCCGCTGTTTCTAAATTTGGTCTTTCACATTCGACAAAGCCATTCTTAAATCTAATCTTCGCTCGGCGAATTCCGATGCCGTCAGTCCCGAAAAGATAAGCACCGCACAGCCTGAATTTATCAACAACCTTGCCTTTGTTAAAAACCTGGAATTTCACTTTGTCCTCTAATTATCAATACTTAGTTTTGTTCTTCTATCCAATATGCGTTATAACTACCCGCTAATTATAGCGGTTGTTCAATTAAACGCAATCCCCAAAAAACGAAAAGCACAAAATCCAGAACGGATACATACAATCCGAAGTGTGAGATACAGGATTTGACAGCCAGAGCGTTTTTTCTATTCGTAATCAAAAATTTATTAATTCGAAGGTGCTTCGCTCTTGCCATACACGCTGTAGAGTTTCGTTTGAAGTTCGTGGAGGAGATTATTCTTCTCCATCAACTCAGCTATCAAAACGCTTTGTCGGAGTAATGTTTCAATCAGGTCGATATTTATCAGAGTCGATTCAGGGCTGTATTGTGGCAGAACAATAATCACATAGCCACAATTACTCCGCTCGGTAAACAATTGCGCAGCAGTAATACTGGCACCGCCTACTTGAGTTATGACCGGCTCTGCACCATCGTCAACCTTGCCGCAAAGTTCTCTCAGAAAGGACTCGTTAATATTTAATTTGCCGAATTCCTCTTGGTGGCTGAGCCAGAGGTTGCCCTCTTTATCTATAATTGCCATAATGGGGCCACGCTCGGGCAAAATATCAAAAATCTGCTGTGCAATCTGGTCAATTAGTTTGTAGTTTGAAGAAAACATCGAGTCATACATATCCATTCGACCGGCTCCTTACTTAGCTCACAGGACAATACTGACAGAGGGACCCCCCAAACGCAATCTTTCGCGTTTGGGGAACCTCTGAAAAGATGTCGGTATAATTAGATGACAACTTTCTTAGCATTGCGGCCTAAAAGAATATTCTGGTTTAATTCCGCCCAAAATAATGTCCCGCACCAATCGGTTAGGCATGTGTTTAGCGTAGAAAACCTGTATTTTAGGACGTTTATTAAGGTTTTCCATTCTCAGGCCCGATAGGTGCGGGACTGAGTGTGAAAGCGAGTTTATGGGACCCGGCAGGTTTACCTGCTAAGTGTAGATATGTGGATAAGCTTAGAAAGAAAGCATTGATTTTAGCTGGGCCATAGGAAATTTTTTCCCAGGACAGGCGGTTGCCCGCGCTCCTGGGGTAGTGTTATGACCGTAAATACGGCTCCGGGTAATCCCGTAGCGCCTTTGCAGAAAGTTAATCAACTTCAAAAGTGACTGCATTTGTCGTGCTGTAGGCACGGTGTGGTTGAAATTACCCACCAGACAGATTCCCACTGCATTTTCATTAGCCCAATTGTCGGGTGTCTTACAATGTGCTCCCGTCCGTTGTTCGCGCCAGCGAAACGTGGCCTCGACCTGTCCATCACTGCTATCGGTACCGTTACCTATAACAAAATCGTAACCCACCCCCTCCCAATAGTTGCCTTCCCTGTGCCATCTGTCAAATATAGCTGCATTTCCAGAGTTTGTCCCTGAATGATGTATGACTATAGCAGTCCAGTTCTTTTCCAGATTTGAAGGTGGCAGCCAATCTCTCGGAATATTTTTATCAATTCTCTTTGGAGGTTGTGTCGGCATAACTTGCTTTGGCCGAACAAGCTTGGGCTCTGAACTGGTGGGGTTATGTACAATCTGGGGCATCGGCTCATCATTATATACACAACCGCTCAAAACAAAAAAACAACTGCAAACGATTAAACCTCTGCTGAACATCCTCTAATTATTTTCTCCTTACTTGTTATTTGCCCCTCTGTTTATGCCATTGATAGCGTCTGTCTTCAGCTCTGGCTTTTCCTTATATCTGACCATGTATACACGATTGCCCCGCTCGTTATACTTAACCACATCCATATACGAGTTGATAAGAAGCAATCCCCTACCATCGGGCTTATAAAGGTTTTCTCCGACTCGTGGGTCCGGCACCTGCTGTGGGTCAAACCCTTCGCCCTGGTCGGTAATAGAAATTTCAATTTTATCTGTTCCCACCGAATAATCAATTTGAACCTCTTTGTTCGGGTCCATCTTATTGCCGTGCGTGACGGCATTAATAAAAGCCTCCTCTAAAGCCAGATGTATCGCGAAAATGTCATCTTCGCTAAAACTATTGCCTTGAAGCTTCGAAAGAATCTGCCGGCAAACATCACCAATAGCAGACGGCTGACTTTTGACAACCACGGAATAACTGTTTGGTGTTTCTAACGCCATAAAAAGTCCTTGCCTAACCGACCTCAGACAGGTTTTCGGTAGCGCTTTCAACATCTTTGTAGATATCGAAAATTTTGGTCAGCCGGGTTATCTTAAAAATCTCATAGATCTTTGGATTTATATTACAAAGTCTTAGTTGCCCATTGTGCTGGTAGACTCTTTTACTGATT